>JAQWAS010000003.1 GCA_028707495.1 Patescibacteria group bacterium | reverse complement strand
CGATTAGGTTGTTAAATCATCGACCACGTAAAAGATTAAATTTTAAAACACCTTATGAAATATTTTATCAAAAGAAGTGAAATCAAAAGTGAAATTAAAAATGTTTCACTTTGGAATAGAATTCAGGCTAACACTCCACCCAAAGCCACCCGTTTAAATTCTGTCATGCTGAATTTATTTCAGCATCTGTAGTCGAGTTAAGCATGTTGCTAGGTGTAGACGTTTTGAGTATTAACAGATCCTGAAACATCCTCCGATTTGGCGGACTAGAGTTCAGGATGACAGCTAAACTTAGGGTGACAATAAAAAAACGTTTATTTTAATATTAACGTTCAGGGGATTTCTCCCCCCGCCCCGCCGACTAGACAGACTCCCTCACAATAATAACCCAGCTTGGATATTTTTCATTTTTAAGTTATAATTAAAAAATATGCGGGGATTAGCCCAGCGGCTAGGGCGCCACGTTCGGGACGTGGAAGTCAGGAGTTCGAGTCTCCTATCCCCGACCAAATTAAAAAATAAATAATTTTATGACTCAAACAAATTTAATTTCTAAAATAAAACAAGCCCAACTCTGTGGTCGCAGTGGCTCGGGTTTTCCAACGGGTTTAAAATGGGAATTTGTTAAACAAGCTACTAGCAAAACTAAATATGTTATTTGTAACGCTTCCGAGGGTGAGCCCAATGTTTTTAAAGATAAATATCTTTTAGAAAATTATCCTCAAGAAATCATCAATGGTATTAAATTAGCCCTAAAAACTGTTGGAGCTCAACAAGCTTATATTTATTTAAATCATGATTATTATAAATTATTCAAAAATAAATTAACTAAATTAATTGGTAAAAATAAAATTGAATTATTTAAAAAACAAGGCGGTTATATTGCTGGCGAAGAAAGTGTGGCCATTAAAAATATTCAAGGTGATTATTTAACACCCGAAGAAAAGCCACCCTACCCGACTCAATCTGGTTTATATGGCTGTCCAACTTTAATTAATAACGTTGAAACTTTTTATGCAGTTAGCCAAATTTATCAAGATAAATATAATCATACGCGTTTTTATTCTTTGAGTGGCGATTTACCAAATCCGGGCGTCTATGAATTTGATGAAAAATTATCTATTAAAAAAATTCTAGAGCAAACCAACAATTATCCCAAATTTGATTTTTTTATTAAAGCCGGCGGTGGTGCGATTGGCTCAATTTTACTACCCAAAGAATTAAAGCAACCCGTACTCGGCTCTGGAGCAATTATTATTTATAACAAAAAAAAGACTGACGCTTTTAAACTTATGCACGAATGGAGTCAGTTTTTGCTTCAAGGTAACTGTGATAAATGTGTTCCCTGTCGCGAAGGTTTATATCGCATTAATGAATTAATTGAAAATAAAAATCTTGATTTAAAAGTTTGGCAAGATATTTTAAATACCATGCAATTGTCAAGTTTGTGTCCCTTGGGACAATGTGCTCCGCAAACCTTTTATGATTTAATCCATAAAATTATTTTAAAATGAAAAACATATCTTTAAAAATTAATAATAAAAAAATAAATGCTCAGTCGGGGCAATCTATTTTAGAAATCGCTCAAAAAAATAAAATTGATATTCCAACTTTATGTTACCACTCAGACTTAAAGCCAGGCGCCAGTTGTAGATTATGCGTTGTTGAAATTAAAGGCTACGATGAATTAAAAACTGCTTGCTCAACTCAAGCCCAAGATGGTATGGAAATTTTAACTGAATCAACTAAGGTTAAAAAGGCTCGTCAAACAAATTTGGAATTAATTTTTGCTCAACACGAAGAAGAATGTCATGACTGTGTTTATGGTTATAATTGCCACTTATTAGCTTTAGCTAAAAAATTTAAAGTTGATATTACTCGTTTTAAAGATCGCAAAACTAATTTTCCAGTTTATAAATTTGGTCCAGCTTTAATTTTTGATTCATCTAAGTGTATTGATTGTGGTAATTGTGTCGCTGTTTGCAAACAACAAGGTGTTAATTTTTTAGAAATTAAAAAACACGGTCAGCAACATCAAGTTGAGCCAACTTGCGATCCATCTAAAGATTGTATTTATTGTGGTCAATGTTTGGTCCATTGTCCAGTCGGCGCGTTTGAAGCGGTCGGCGAATTTGAAAATATTGAGAAACCTTTACAACAAAAAAATAAAACTGTGGTCTTTCAATTTGCTCCAGCTATTCGATCAAGTATTGGTGAAGAGTTTAATTTACCTTATGGTAAAATTCTGACTGAACAAATTGTGGCTGGCATTAAAAAATTAGGAGTAGATTATGTTTTTGATACGTGTGTTGGTGCTGATTTTACGACTTACGAAGAGGCGCAAGAATTATTAGATAAAGTTAAAAATAAAGAAGGCGTCTGTTTATCTTCATGTTGTCCAGCTTGGGTTAAATTTTTAGAATTTAATTATCCTGAATTTATTCCTCATATTGCCACCACTCGCTCACCTCAAATAATCTTAGGTGGAATAATTAAAACCTACTGGGCTGAAAAAAATAAAATTAAACCTCAAGATATTGTTGTCGTTTCTGTTATGCCCTGTACAGCTAAAAAATATGAAATTAAAAGACCAGAATTAAAAATCAATAATCTGTTCCCAGTTGATTATGTTTTAACCACCCGCGAATTAGCTTATTTATTTAAAAAACGTAATATAGATTTAACTAAATTAAAATCCCAATCAGCTGACAATCCGCTTGGCGAACCGTCTGGGGCTGGCGTGATTTATGGTGCCAGTGGTGGCGTCATGGAATCAGCCTTGCGCACAGCTTATTTTAAAGCGACCGGCCAACAACCACCTCAAATTGATTTTAAAAAAGTCCGCGGCCAAGAAGGTATTAAAAAAGCTACAGTTAAAATTGGTCAAACTAAAATCAAGATGGCAGCAGCTAATGGTATTGGCAATGCTATTAAAATTTTAGAAGAATTAAAAAAAGATCCTCAAGCTTATGCCGGAGTTGAAGTTATGGCTTGTCCGGGCGGTTGTATTGGCGGTGGTGGTCAACCAGTCCCTAGTGATGCACAGACTCGTCAAGCTCGAGCTGAAAGTTTATATAAAATTGATAAAAATAAAAAGCTCAAGTTTGCTCACGAAAATCCAGTTGTTAAACAAGTTTATCGAGATTTTCTAATTTCAGAGAAAAAAATTCATTCAATTTGTCATACTCATTATAAAACCAAAAAACGCGAGGTGAAGTTGAAATAATTTTTAACTCCTGTCATTCTGACCCGCCGAGTCGGCGGGGAAGAATCCCGTAGTCTAACGAACCAACGTCTTTAAAAACTACCATGACCAAACAATACTTTGTATATATCATGTCAAACCAAAGAAATACTACGTTGTATGTAGGCTTTACTAGTGGATTATTGAGTAGAAATTGGCAACATAAAAACAAGGTTGGTTTAAAAAGTTTTACTAAAAAGTATAATGTAGATAAATTAGTTTATTTTGAAATATACGATGATCCTAACGACGCTATTTATCGTGAAAAACAAATTAAAGGTTGGATCAGAAAAAAGAAAGAAAACTTAATTAATTCTATTAATCCAGAATGGAAAGATTTAAGCGATAATTTATAGGCAATTATTGATATTGTCGAACTGTTATCTCACGGGATCCTTCCCCGCCGACTCGGCGGGTCAGGATGACAGGGTTTAAAAATGTCATTCTGGGGACCCGCCTTGGGCGGGGACGAAGAATCCCGTAGCTTAATAAATTAACATTTAAAACTTATTAATTAAAAATAAATCATATGTCATTAACACAAATCTTAAAAATTGATAAAGTTAAAACCAACACTCTAGCGCAATTCTCTACTCTTTTAGCTTTATCTGCTATCTTACCATTGTTTCATCAACAAACCGTTACGGGCCCATTGGTTAATGCTATTTTATTCATCGCTACAATCATGTTAGGCGTACCAAGCGCCATGTTAATCGCTTTAATTCCCAGCGTAATTGCTTTAAGTGTTGGTCTTTTGCCAGCCATTTTAGCCCCGGCCATTCCATTTATTATGTTGAGCAATGTTTTGTTGGTTTTAATTTTTAATAGTTTAAAAAATAACAATTATTGGCTAGGTATTATTTCGGCTAGTTTAATTAAATTCGGTTTTCTGTTTATTTCTAGCCATTTTATTATTAAAACTTTAGTTCAAATACCGGTCGCTCAAAAAGTTTCTGCCATGCTTTCATATCCTCAACTTTTTACAGCTTTAATTGGTGGTATGTTGGCTTATATTATTTTAAAGTTAATGAAAAAAATATAATTCCTATTATAAAATCAATCAAAAAGAGACTCTAGCAAGAGTCTCTTTATTTTTATACTTTTTGTTTTTACATTCTCCTTTTTTTAATTTTTTTTACTATCTTAACTCCTCCCCAGACAATCAAGCCCAACGCGCTGATGATAATTATTGAACCAATAATTATATTGCTCGTCCTATTTTCTGCTGGTATAACTTGACCATCGTTTACCACATTGGCATTATCACTTTTTAAACTCTCAGCCGGCGAAATACACGGCTGAATTAAACACTCTTGAATCTTTTTTTCTAAACCAGTTTGAATTGATTCATCAAAACCTTCCACCATGTAATAATCGATAAAAAATGTCGGTAAGCTTTGAGCCATCCCGCCGTATTTTTCAGCCATTAAAGTAAATAATTGGGTATTCATGCTATTTTGGCTGACTTCGAAACGTCTAATTTTTAAATTCGCATATTGACTTTCCATCTCTGATAACCAAGTCTGCGCTTGAGCACAATATGGACAACTCTCTTGATAAAAAAAATAAACCTCAATCAAATTCGCTGCTGATGTATTTAAAATAGGCAATAAAATTAAAATTAATATCAATAAAAATTTAAACTTCATAATTAATTTGAAAAATGATTATTAATTATACTTGAACTTTCGTGCAATAATTGAGTTGGAATGATTGACAAACTTAGATCAACTGACTGATCTAATTCACTGGCTAAAATTTGACTTAAAATTTTAACATTCTGTTCGGTTAAATAATTTGAAGTGCGGATGACTGTTTCAATATATAAAACACCATCTTTATTTTTAATTTGATTATTAATGATCTCAACTTGATCAATGTTGTTTCTTAAAATTTGATTAACGTTTTCTTTTAATTTGTCATTGCGAATAATATCTTGTGTTAAATAACCTAAAGTCACGGTTATGATAATTAAAATAATTGTAGTCCAAATAATACCACTTCGACGACGAGTCTGAGCTTCTTTGCTGGCTGGTGGTTTAAAATTAGCTAAAATAAAAAATAAGCTCGAAGCTAAAATAATCGCGATTAAGTTAGTGATAACTAATAAAAATGCGCCGGCGGTTTGATTCAAATCGCCCTTGGCAATGGTAACGCCCATAACACAAATCGGTGGCACTATGGCCACTGCAATAGCCACACCGCCAATCGCTGAGCCTATTTTAGGATAACCAATAATAAATGCGCCAATAAAACCGGCTGCCAAAGCAATTAATAATTCAAAAATGCTTGGCTGAGTGCGCATTAAAATTTGATCACCTAACGTCTGTGCTGGTATTAATAAACCGATTAAAAAAGAAAAAAATAAAATTAATAACATAGCTTTGGCTAAAACTGTCAGGGCGTTCCATAAAAAAATCTTTTTACCCTCTACAATCGAGATGCCTAAACCCAACAAAGGCCAAACCAATGGCGCCACCAACATTCCGCCGATAACTACCGGGCCATTGTCAATAATTAAACCTAAGCTAATAATAATGGCCGAAAAAATCGATAAAGTATAAAAATCTAAATCACCCTCTGAGCCCTCTTTAAGTTGATCATAAACTTTTTGTTGGCGTTCCTGGTCTATTTTAAATAAACGTAAAAAAATTTTAGTCCCAGTTTTGATTATTGGTGCGGGATTTGATTTTGGTTTTTGAGTTGGCATAATTTTTAATTCAATACTTATATATTTATTTTAGCATAAATTTCAAAAAAATAAAAATTAAAAATGTCATTCCCACGCAGGCGGGAATCCAGGATTAATCACTTCTAACTTTTCTATAGGATTACCTTTTTAATTTAACGAAGTATATTTTAAAAATAAACTTCATCACATTAAACACTAGATCCCCGCTTCCCCGCCGAGTCGGCGGGTCGCTCCAGGATGACAACTTAAAAAATAAAAAATCACCTCTCAGTGATTTAAATCTTGTTTTTGCTTTTAAATTATGATAAACTAATAAAATCAAGGCCCCGTCATCTAATGGTTAGGATACATGGTTCTCAACCATGACACACGGGTTCGACTCCCGTCGGGGCTATTTAAAAAAATTTATAACAAAAAACCCGAAAAGGTTTTTTGTTTTTTTAACCACTTCTCTCCTTGTCTCACTAAAAGCTCTTCAGCTCGTAAGGGCTCAGCCATTAATTCTTTAACAATTTTTTCCATTCGCATACCTTGTGAACCTTTAATTAAAATCAAATCACCTTCTTTTATTTTATCTTGTAGAAATCGCCCAGCCTCTTCGGTTTTATCAAAATGAAATAAATTTTCTTCAGCCATACCAGCTTTTTTAGCTCCTAAAATTGTATCATTGGATTTTTCACCAACAGTAACTAAAATATCAACATGCGAAATAGCTACTACCCGACCAACGTCGCGATGACCTTCTTCAGTGAAAGACCCCAATTCCAACATATCACCCAAGACAGCTATTTTACGAGCTTGAACGGTTAATTCGCTTAAGGTTTCTAAACCTGCCTTGACTGAACGTGGTGATGAATTATAGGTATCATCAATGATGTAAGTATGTTTAATCCCTTCAATTAACTTCATTCTGCCGGGTGGCGACTGATAATTGCGTAAAGCCTCAGAAATTTCAACTAAATTCATATCGCGATAAATCCCCACGGCCGCGGCCGCTAATATAGAATAAATTTGGTGACGACCTAAAACTCCAGGTAGAAAAACCGGCACGACCGAACCACGATAAGTTAATTTAAAACTAATACCACCGACGACATTTTCTAGCTCTTGACTGCCATGATCTAACTCCTGACGAATAGTAATTTCTTCCGCCTTAATATCACTAATATCTGAAAAACCATAAGTTAAAATCTGTGCCTGTGTTTTTTCCCTAAACGAAAAAACATGCTCGTCATCGGCGTTTAAAATCGCTAAACCCTTTTTATCTAAAATTTCAATAATTCTTCTTTTTTCACGAGCTACTTTTTCAATAGTTTTAAAATATTCCAAATGGACTGGCGCGACCGTTGTCACAATGCTAATTTGGGGCTTACAAATTGACAATAAATAAGCAATATCACCGGGATGATCGGCTGCCATTTCTAAAACCAAAATTTCTGGAAAAGTAGAACATTTTATTAAATTTAAACTGATAGCTTTAAATAAAATTTTTAACCAAGCCAAAATTGATTTACCGGGCGCGTCTGTCCCTAAAATCGTAAAAGGCAAACCGAACTCATTGTTATAATTTTTTTCGCTCTTGCGTACGTTAAACTTGGAATTTAAAACAGTGAAAACCGCCTCCTTGGTCGAAGTTTTACCTACGCTTCCAGTAATGCCAATCACCAAAGGATGATGTTTTTTCACCACGCCCCTGGTTAAAATTTTTAAAATGTATTTAACTAATTTATTCATGTGTTTATTTGTTTATAGGTATCTGTAAATAGTTTAACAAAAATTTAGCGATTTGTCCAAAAACCGGCGCAGTTGACGAAGCTGCATATTTAACATTGGTTGGCTCGTCTAATTTTATCAACACGGCAAATTGTGGATCGTCAGCTGGACCAAATCCCACAAAAGTATGAATAGTTTTATTTGAATAACCGCCACGATTAGGATCAGGAACCTGGGCTGTGCCTGTTTTCCCGGCTAAATAATAACCTTCCACTCCAGCTTTTTCTGCATGACCATTTTCAATCACCGAGACTAACATACCCTTTAGCGTATTGGCGGTCGCTGGTGAAATAACCTGACGGACAAACTTAGGTTCATTAATTATCTCGGTTTGATCGGGATTAATTATTTTTTCGACTAAATAAGGTTGCATCATTTTCCCACCATTAGCAATTGTACTAAAAGAATTTAACATTTGGATTGGTGTAACAGAAATTCCTTGGCCAAAAGAAATTGTTGCTGTATAAATGTCTTTTTCTTCGTCTAAACGCGAAGTATTCCCCATTCCCTCACTCGGCAATTCAATCCCAGTTGATTCTCCAAAACCAAAATCTTGAATATATTGACGCATTGAGTGTGGTCCAACTTTTAAAGCTACATGTACCGAACCCGTATTTAAAGACTCTTCTAGTACCTCGGTCATGGTTTTCTGACCATGCGCTTTTAAGTCAGAATTTTTAATTGTGTAGCCGGCTATTTTAACCTCACCAGTGTCCTGATAAGTATCGTCGGGTGTAATTTTTTGAGTTTCCAATCCAATTGCCATGGTGATTGCCTTAAAAACTGAACCTGGTTCAAAAATTTTTGACACAGCTGAATTAATATACACATTAATATCATCGACTTGATTATATTCATTGGGATTAAAACTTGGCTCATTACACATAGCTAAAATTTTACCAGTTTGGGGTTGCATGATAATAATTGAACCGCTTTTAGCTCCGTAATGTTCAACTGCCTCCTTAAGTTGATTGCAAACAAAATGTTGAATTGGATAATCTAAGGTTAAAACTAAACTCATTCCATTTTTAACCTGTTGAATCGATTGAGAACCTAGGGCTATCATTTGCCCCAAAGCATCTTTTTCAGCTTCAATTGTGCCCTGTTGACCAGCCAATTCTTTCTCAAATTTTTCTTCTAAACCATAACGTCCCAAAATTTTATCATCGTCATGACCCACAAAACCCACCACCTGGCTAAACAAATCATTTTCTGGATAATAACGCTTAGTTTCTGATATAAAATGCAAACCTTCTAGATTCAAGGCCTGAATATCATCCTTTTGCTGATTGTTTAAATAATGTTGAATCGGTTCATAAATATCATCTTCCTTTTTAAGTCGCTGTAAAATAATTTCTTGATCTTCCGGAGTTAAATTTAAAACTGTGTTTAATTTTTCCAATGTCGCCGCTGGATCAATAATTGTATTCGGTACAGCATACAATAAATTTAATTCGACATTGGTAGCAATTGGATAATCCTTTTTCTGCTGACCTAAATTTAAATCATGATTATGAATATAAATCTCGCCTCGACGTGGTGAAACGTCTTGATAAAATTCATGCAAACCTGAAGCCATGGTTTTATAAAAACCACTATTAACAACTTGAAGTGAAAATAAACGGACAATAATTAAAGTTAAACAAAAAAAGATAACTATTTTAACAAAAGTTATCCGACTACAAGAATAATGTTTTTTCTTGCTATAACTCCTTTGATTTAACATAATTTAAAATTATTTAGCTGCCATCATTGAGCCAGAGATTGGTGTTAAATAATCAACGTTTTCCAAAGAAACCATTTTTAATTCTTGACTAATAGTCTTTACTCGACTAATTGATTGTAAATTCATCGCTTGTAATTCTAGCTGTTGATTATTTGTTTCTAATTTTTGAATATCTTGTTTTAATTCTTGAATTTTAAAACCGGCTGTAGCTAAAAAATTAACTTGCATTAAATAGACTACAAATAAAATTAAACTTGCCATACCAATTATAATTTTAAATTTGTGCAAATTAATTTTAAAAATGGACCAACTTTTAATTGCTTGAATTAATTTTTTAGAAAAACTTTGACACTCTAAGTTGGTTTGAAATTGATTGAATTTTGAGGCGTAAGTTTGGTACATATGTTTATTTTATATTTATGTTTTTATTTTTGTTTTTGAGCGACTCTTAATTTCGCACTGCGACTGGCTGGATTATTTTTTAATTCTTCTTCTGTCGCCTGAATTGGTTTTTTAGTTAAAATTTGTAAATCTGAATGATTTTTAAAAAAATGTTTGACTTGACGATCTTCCAGCGAATGAAAGGAAATAATTGCCAAACGTCCCTGGGGTTGTAAAATTTCAACCGCCTGCGGTAAAAACTGAATTAATTTGTTAATCTCGTCATTGACTTGAATTCTTAAAGCTTGAAAAACTTTAGTCGCTGGATGAATTCGACGTCTAAATTTGGCTGGATAAACTTGCCAAATCAAATCAGCTAACTCCTGACTGGTTTTAATTTCTTTTTCTTTTCTATTTTCAACTATTTGTTCAGCAATGCGACGGCTAAACCTTTCCTCACCATAATCTTTAAAAATTTCGATTAATTTCTGATCTGAAAAACGATTAATAATTTCTTGAGCAGTTAATTCTTGTTGTTCGGGGTTAAAACGCATATCTAATGGTTCATCTTGTTGAAAAGAAAATCCTCGGCCAGAAGTTTTAATTTGATCTAGACAAAATCCTAGGTCAACTAAAATTCCATGAATCGAAATATTTTTAAACTTGTCTGCCACTATTTTTTCTAAATTACTGAAATTATCATTGACCCACACGATTTGATTTTTAAATTCAGCTAAATTTTGCTGACTGCGTTGAATGGCTTGTGGATCATTATCAATGGCCAATAATTTTCCACTTGGACCAATCTTTTTTAAGATTTCTAAACTGTGTCCCCCATTACCGATAGTCACATCGATAAAATTTTGTCCTAATTGTGGATTCAAATATTCAATGACTTGATTTAAAAGAACTGGTTGGTGCAGAAACTCCATATTTTTAAACTCCTAACTCACCCAAAGCTTCGGCAATATCACCACTGTTTTTTTCGGTGCCTTGTTTATATTTTTCCCAAACTGTTTCATCCCAAATTTCTAAACGATTATATAAACCAGCAACAACAATCTTCTTTTTAACTTGAGCATATTTCCTTAAATATTCTGGCAAAATAACTCTCCCCAATTTATCCATTTGAACGTCCATGGCTCCAGCTAACATTAAACGACTAAAAGCCCGGGTATTCGCCTGGCTAATTGGTAAATTTGCTAATTGAGTAGCTAATTTTTCCCATTCGTTTTGTGAATATAAAAACAAACAATTATCTAAGCCACGAGTCACAACCGCTCCTTTAGATAATTCATTTCTAAACTTGACCGGAATTGCCAGTCTCCCCTTTTGATCTAGATTGTGATGATATTCACCAATAAACATAATTTTAATTAAATTGACTTATGCACACTTTAGATAACTTATCCCCACAATTATCCACATCAATCCACTATAAATATATTATAATCCATTTTTTTCCACCAGTCAAACCCATATCCCCACACACTAAAAACCTTTATTTAAGCCAAAAATAAAAAAACCAGCCGACTAATTAACGGCTGATTGTGGATAACTTTTATTTAAATTTTTAAATTGTTACATTAAAAAATAATTGAAAAATAACAAAAATTATATAAATAAAAATCAAGACTATCCCCTCTTTCCAAGAAAGCTTATTTTTGGTTTGCATTAAAATATCAAAAATAACCACAACTAAAATCATAAAACTTAGACTCAGAATATAACTATAAAAATTTTCAAAATAAATTGGTTGGATTAAAACTGTTATTCCTAAAATTAAAGTTATATTCGCTACCACACTACCCATCATATTACCTAGGGCCATATCGCCATGATCCCTTAAAGCCGCTTTGGTCTGAAAAATTAATTCTGGTAAAGAAGTCCCAATAGCTATAATTAGAATTCCAAACCAAATTGGTTTGAAGCCCACTATTGCTGTTATATTTAAACCCGATTTAACTAAAAAATTAGAACTTATTAATAGACAAACCAAACTGATCATTAAAATTAAAATTTGCTTATTGACTGTTTTTTTAGTAACACTAGAAACAACTTTATGAAAGGCACGCCGCTCACGATATAATTTAAACAAATAAATTAAAAAGAAAATAATTAAAGTCACCCCATCAAGTCGTGATAAATTACGATCTAAACTTAATATTAATGGTAAAAAACTAATCAACACTAAATATAAAGTATTGTCTTTAATAATACGACTTTCTGTTTTAATGCCACGCGCCAGAACCGCACTTAAACCAATAATTAAACTTAAAGCCACAATATTTGAACCAATCACATTACCCAAAGATAGAGTTGGAATTTTATCTAAAGCCGAAAAAACACCAATAAATAATTCTGGGATAGAAGTAGCTAGAGTAACGACAATAAAGGCGAGGGTAAATTCATTAATTTGAAAAGCAGCTGAAATTTTAGTTATAGCTTTAATTAAAAAATTAGCACTTTTGACTAGTACTAAACAACTTAAAATAAAAATTAAAATATTGAAAATTAACATTCGATTTGGTGGTGCTGTTTTTTATATTTTTTTAAAATAAAAATATACTTACCAATCTCAATTAAGATAATTTCAAATACACCCAACCCTAGAATAACTAACCAATCTTTGAAATCTAGAACAACTGTTCGTAAAATCATTTGAAAAAATGGTGCATAAATAGCTAACAATAGCATTACCAATCCAATTCCAATGCCACCGATTAAATACCAATTAGAAAAAATATTGGTTTGAAAAATCGAATAACGCAGACTCTTGCAAGAAAAAACATAAAATAAAGAATCCAAACCCAAGGTAGCAAAAATCATT
Organism: Patescibacteria group bacterium; assembly: GCA_028707495.1. Lineage (NCBI taxonomy): Bacteria > Patescibacteria group bacterium. The sequence continues at coordinate 105,267 of JAQWAS010000003.1, read as the reverse complement.
GTGCGGACATATTGAATATCCAATCCTTGCTTAAATAAAACATAGAATAAAACAAATAAAATAACATTTGTTATCGTAGCAATAATTGAAATTAAAATTTTCATATCTCGATCTAAAATAGTTTTACTGTGTTCCTGAGGTTTAATTTGCATTACGTCTTTTTCAGCTGGCTCAAAGGTCATGGCAATACTCGGCAAGCCGTCAGCAACTAAATTAATCCATAAAATTTGCACAGCTAAAATCGGCAAGGGTAATTTTAATAACAAAGATCCAATCACCAAAACAACCTCCGAACTGCCATCAGAAATTAAATATAAAATAACTTTTTTGATATTATCAAAAATTACGCGACCCTGTTTGATGGCTGCCACAATTGTTTTAAAATTATCGTCAAGTAAAATTATGTCTGCCGTTTCTTTGGTTACTTCGGTTCCCGAACCAAGGCTGATACCAATATCAGCTGATTTCAAAGCTGGCGCATCATTAACCCCATCTCCAGTCATCGCTACAACATCACCTTGAGCCTGCCAGGCATCAACAATTCTTAATTTATGTCGTGGTTCAACTCGACTATAAATTATAATCTTATTAACTTTTTTCTTAAATTCTTGATCTGTTAAATTATCTAAGTCAGCCCCCTCTAAAACGTTTTCTTTTTTAACCTTAAGTCCAATTTCTTTAGCAATCGCTAAGGTAGTTAATTTATGATCACCAGTCACAATCACAATTTTAATTCCAGCTTGCTGACATAAATTAATAGTTTCTTTAATTTCTGGTCGTAAAGGATCTTTTAAAGCAATAAATCCAACAAAAACTAAACTTTGTTCTTTTTTAATTTTGTCTAAATTTAAAACATTTTTTTTACTTTCTTGATAGGCTAAGCCTAAAACTCGCAAACCCTTCTGAGTTAATTTTTCATATTCTTTTTTTAAACTTTTTAAACGCACACTAGTTAATTTAATTTTTTTATTATTAACATAAACGTAACTAACCATATCAAAAATTTTCTCTGATGCACCCTTAACGTAGATTTTAAAATTATTTTGATCTATTTGATTTAAAGTCGCCATAATTTTAGTCTCCGAAGAAAAAGGAGCTTCTTTGAGTCTTGGTTGCTGTTGATTTAATTCTGATCGATTTAAGCCCATTTGTGTGGCACCTAAAATTAAAGCTGTCTCGGTTGGACTACCAATTACCCGCCATTTTTTTAAATCATCTTGTGGATTTTCGATAACCGCATCGTTACACAAAACGGCTGTTTGAAAAATTAAATCTTTTTCTTTAGTAATCGCTGAAAAATTTTTAGTTTTAGAACTAGCAGTTAAAATTTCAGCTACTACCATTTTACCCTCCGTCAATGTGCCCGTTTTATCTGAACAAATAACTGTGGTGCTACCTAAAGTTTCAGCAGCAACCAGCTTTTTAACCAAAGCTTTATGTTTTAAAATCTTTTGCATACCAATGGCTAATACCGCTGTAATAGCTACCAATAAACCCTCTGGAATTGCCGAAACCGCCACAGCAATACTCACCATAAACATTTCAAAAAAGTTTTCACCTTCTAAAATTCCGATAATTAAAATTAAAACACAAATAGCCGATACGCTCACACTTAAAAAACGACTAAACTTGGTTAATTTAACTTGCAAGGGCGTTTGCTCTTCTTTAGTTTCCTTAATCATTAAAGTTATTTTTCCTAGCTCGCTTTCTAAGCCGGTTTGACAAACAACCGCTTGAGCTCGACCTCGAGTTACGACTGTTCCCATGTAAACCATATTTTCTCTATCAGCTAACGATGTCCCCTTGGCTAAAATTTCAATTTTTTTACTAGAAGGGACCGATTCGCCAGTTAAAGCCGCCTCATTAACTTGAAAATCATTTTCCTGAATTAAACGCGCATCAGCTGGTATTTTGTCACCAGCCTCTAAAAAAATAATATCACCAGGCACCACTTCTTGACTATTAATTTCAATCTCTCGACCATCGCGCATTACTCTAGCGGTGTGATGAACCATTTTACGCAATAGATAAACCGCTCTTTCAGCTTTATTCTCTTGTGCAAAACCCACTACTGTATTAATAATGACTGCCAATAAAATAACCCCCATATCAATATATTCTCCCAAAACCAAAGAGACTATTGCGGCAATTAATAAAATATAAACCAAGGGACTTTTAAGCTGATTAAGTAAAATTTTAAAACTACCAGAGGGTTTTTCTTCTGGCAATGTATTTAAACCATGTTTTTTTATTTTTTCCTCAGCTTGATTTGATTTAAGGCCACGTTCAGAGGTTTCTAAAATTTTAAAAGCCTGATCAATGTCTAAACTATGCCATAAATTACGCTGTGTGTTGTTTAAAAAAGAAATCATATTTAATTAATTTTGATTTAAATTTTCACTTAATTTTATTTTTATTTTACGCTCTTGTTTTATTTAAATTTAATAATCCTATACTCTTAGTATAGCAGAATAAAAGAAAATATAAAAATCAAAAATTTAAAATTTAAATAAAAAATCTAAAATTTTTTAATTCTTGAATCAAACTATAACTATATTATAAATTATCCACAATACAAAGCTTGACAAGAATTAAAATCTATGCTAAGATAAATATATAAATAAACATTGTACATTGATATTAATTATCGACAAAAAAAATATTCAAAGGAGAAAAAATGAGAAAGACAAATGTAGTTGTAGTTATTCTTCTGCTCGGGCTTCTGATTGGTAGTCTGATGGCAACCCACTACTATCTCGTGAATGGAGTAACCATGAACGAAGAGGAATATCAGAAATATAAAGCTAATAGAAAACCATACCTTGTGGATGGGGTGGCTATGAGCGAGGCTGAATATCAGGAATGGGAATCATACAAAGTCGCTGAAAACAAATCGCACATCATGCCTGATTATTGGCGAGAATTAGGAGAAGAAGAACGCATAAAAAGGATAGAAACCTTTCTCGCAACAGACAAAACAGATGAACATCGTTATACTTCCTCTGGTCAAAGACGGTCGTGTGGATGTTTTTCAGCTGAATTATATAAAGCTGGCTATGACCATGATATTCCTGTTTGTTTTGTGAAAGTAATGACAAAAGACAACAATTCGCATGAAAATCATGGCATAAACGCGGTCTTGATCGGGGAGGACTATACGCATTTTTCTTCTTGGTATTTTATTGAACCCCAAACTGACGAACGTGTTCAGATTGAAAGCTGGAGTATACCAAAAGATAGAATAGTCCACATAACTCGTATTATTGATTCACCCGGCGATAGATACGTGGCAACCGAGACTCTCATATCATACGAAATCTCTAACGATGGGGATGTCTCACTTCTTGGAGAGGCTATCGGTCGATAAATAACAACTCAAATCAAAAAGCCGGAGAAACCCCCGGCTTTTTAAAATTTAAATAATCTAATTTTATTCAACCGCGCCGAGTTTGATTTTAACTTTGCGTTCTTGCTCTTGATTAACGACAGTTAATTCAACTTCAGAGTTAGAATTATATTCATTAATTAATTTTAGAAAAGTGTGTTCATTGTTGATTGTGTCATTATTAATCTTTAGAATAATGTCTTTATTTCTTAAACCTAACGTATAAGCCAATGTTGTCTTGTCCGGATCACCATAAATTAAAACACCATCACGATATTCAACATAATCCGTGTTTTGTAAACCAGCCAACTGTGAAAATTCCAAATAATCAATTGCTATCCATGGTCGAATTAATTCGTCTCCTGAATCTAAATTTTGACCCGACTCTAAAACCTGGCCAAGAATATTTTTTAAATAACTTACCGGCACAGCTCGACCAGCCTGATCAATAATACCCAGAATTTTACTATCTAAATTAAAAATGGCCGAACCAACAAATTCTTGATTAAATTTATCACCCACCAACAAATACTCTGAAAAATCTTTTAAATTTTTAACTAAAGATTCAGTTTCTTTTAACTCTTGATAATTTAATTGTTGTAAACGACCGGTTTCCAAAAAGCCCTGTTGGCTAAAACTTAAAATAGCTTCACCCGGATTTAAATCTTCACCATTAATTAACATAGTAACTGGTAAATTCTCCGCCTGAATTTTCATAAAAACTATTTCCGTTAACGGATCAATCAAAATTTTATTCACATGGTAAATATATTTTTCCGTAGTTACCGCCACTAAATCTAAATTTTCTAAATTATACTGTTTTTCTAATTTTGGAAAAATATTCTTATGACTCACCAACCAACCATCACTAGACAAAATAAAAGCTCGACCCAAACTTTCAATTGGTAAATAAAAATTATCTAATAAATTTTGACTAGATGCTTTTTCTAAATAAATTTCAACCTGTTGTTTAATTAGACGATCAGCCAAGTCTTGAATTCTAATATCCTCGGTTACGGTGACTTTTTCGTGAGTTTGAATTGTAATTTCACGTTTAGGCAAGTGCTCCTCAATATCATATTCGCCTAGAAGTGGGATGGTAATATTTTTAGACGACAGAAAAACAAAAGTACCGACAAAACCACCAGCTAAACCTAAAATTATAGCTAATAACACTAACCAACCCCATCTAACCTTGATTGGCTGTTCAATTTTGGTGGTAGTATGTGATAAAAAAAAGTCTTTTAATTTATGTTGTCCTTTTTCTTTTTTATTTTTCATATTTTTATTTTTTAATTTTTAAAACCATTTAGCGCTAGTTAATACTAAAATTAAAATTACTAAACTAATTATAATATATTTTTTAAAATTATTTTTTTTAAGTTGATCACTCAAAAAGTCTAGACTTAAACCTGAAAATAAATAAAAAAACAAAGCCATCAACATGGCACCAGAATAAAAATTAATTGGCAATAAACTGACTATCCAAAAAAGTTCTATAAAAATTAAACCCAAAATCGGCAAAAATAAATAAGCTTTAACCGAAAAATCACACTGAATAATTAATAATTGATAAGTTAAAATAATAATTATAAAAGCTAATAAAAACTGGTTAAACCAAAATGGAACTTGTAATAAAAAGGTTATATTTAAGAACACAGCGGTGCTTAAAAAAACGCTAACTAAATTTAAAAATTGAAAATTGCCTTGCAAATAAGATTGATTAATTCTGGACCACAAAAACCAACGTTGCCAAATGCTACAATTCATACCTAAAATTATACTAATTAAAACCACCAAAGTATGTTTATAAATTGTAGCCGCCTGGGGCACAATTAAAATTAAAAATAAAAAAGAACTCACATAAAAAATAACCGGACTTAAAATTAGAATAATCTTTTTTTTAAATTCAAGTGTTTTAATTAATTGCTGATAAATAATTACTACCGCAAATACATTTAAACATAAAATCCACCAGACTAAAAATTGTTTTTTAAATAACAACTCTAAACTAACAAAAATAATTAATCCTAAAAATAAGCCTAAATATTTTTTAAAAAATTTCATTAGCTTAAAAATTAAAAAACAAACATCTCTTCTTGAATCTTAAGTTCCTGCCAGTCTTGTTGACCTTCATCCCATTGATAAACACTAAAAGACGCGACATGAGGTTGCTGAATATCATAAATATATTTAACATCAATTTGTCCGCCAATCCGTCGCGAGTAGTCAGCTTTTTTTTCTAGCAAAGGTGGATGTTGGCTAAAAACTAATTTAATTTTTCCCAAAGGCCCTTGAAATTCTATAATTTCTTTTTTAGCTTTAACGATTTGATTATGTTGATCTTGGCCAATTTCTTCTTCTACTTCTTGCTCATCTAAAATTTCAAATTTCTCTTTAATCCGTCCCTTAATGTCAATCCATTTTTCTATATTCATAAAATATATTAATTAAATTTTTAATTTTTGACTAAACCAATCAGCCGTTTCGTTCAGGCCCGCTTCCAAAGTATAATCTGGCTGCCAACCTAAAACTTTTTTGATTTTATGCGTATCGGCAATAAGTTGCTGAACATCGCCATCGCGATGAGGTAAATATTTAATTTTAGTTTCAACGCCCATAACCTTAAAAATAGTTTTTACTAAATTCAAAACTGATGTGCCCTTTTGCGAACCAATATTAAAATAATCAAATTTAATATCTGATTCCAAAACTAAAACATGTGCCTTGCTAATGTCTTTCACATAGACATAATCTCTAATTTGTAAACCATCACCATAAATTTGAATTGGTTCTTGTTTCAAAATTGCTTGGATAAATAACGGGATTGCATGAGTTTCTGGACAATGCATCTCGTTGGGGCCATAAGCATTAAAATAACGCAAGGCAATGCTATTTAAATTATAACTTTGATAGTAAGCGCTCAATAATTTTTCAAAAGCTAATTTAGATGCACCATAGGCGTGATTGGGATATTTGGCATCATCTTCTTTAATGGGAACATTATCTGGTTCACCATAAATAGAAGCTGTGGAAGAAAAAATTAATTTTTTAATTTTTTGTTTACGGCACGCTTCTAATAAATTTGCCCCTCCGGCTAAATTCTGTTCAATAGTAAATCTAGGTCGCTTAACCGAATACGGCACAACACTATGAGCGGCCAAATGAATAACCGCTTCACATCCTTCTAAGGCTTTTTTTATAAATTTAATTTGGCGTAAATCACCTTTAATAAACTCGGCCCGAGGTGAAATTAATTTTTTATAGCCAGTGCTTAAATTATCTAAAACCACGACTTTATATTGAGCGTGAATTAAATCATTAACAACATGACTCCCAATAAAACCCGCTCCGCCAGTAACTAATATTTTTTTAAACTTAGGCATAATTTTATTTATTTAAACTAAACACACAACCACAATAATTTTGACGATATAAATTATATTTTTGACTTAATTCAAGACTTTTTTTAAAACCATCTTGTTTTTTAAAGTCAGCACTATAAAATATAATATCATATTTAGATTCTAAATCCAAGCCAATTTCTTTAATTTTGGAAAAATTTTTATGGGGGCTGATACTCAAAGTGGTGGTAAAATTTTTAAATCCCAATTTCTTGGCTTGCTGAACTGTTTTTTCTAATCTAAATTTAAAACATAAATTACAACGTTCTCCACCCTCAACATCTAGCTCATGACCATTGATAAAACCTAGCCATTTTTCAATCTCATATTCGCCTTCAATTAATTTAATATTGTAAATCAAACAAATTTTACGTATATCTTGCAAACGTTTATTATATTCTTCTTTGGGTTGAATATTGGGATTGTAAAAATAAACCGTAATGTCAAAATCTGGTTTTAAAAATTCAATCACCTGACTAGCACAACCAGCACAACAAGCATGTAATAAAATTGTAGGCTTGTTTTTTTTAAACATTAAAATAATATACTTAAATTATAAACCAAATAACCCAGTACACAGCCCAAACCAATAAATGGTAAACCCGGCAAGGGACGATTATATTTTAGCAAAACATAATTGCATAAAGCTAAACCAGCCGTAGCACCTAACGCCACATAATAGCCACCCCACAAACCATAACGTGTTAAAACTGAAATGCTAAAAATAATTGGTATTGCCAAGTCACCAGTCCCTAGAAAAGAATAACGTCGATCTGGATTAACTAAATAAATCTTTAAATCTTTTAATCGATAATTTAAATTTTGCCAGCTATCCGTTATAATTAAAGCCATAATAGTTTTTTTCTCCGCCAAGCTGGTAAACATTTTAATCATTGATTTAATTTTAATTACCGCAATATAATCATAAATAGCTAAAATTAATAAAGCAATCATTAAATCTCTTGGCTGAAAATTGAAACCCAAGATACATCCGGCCATAATAATTGGCATAACTAATAAAATATTATGTAACCAAATTTTTTGATATTTAAAATATAAATAAACTCCGGCCACCGATAAAGCAATGCTGACTTCCCACGATAAAAATAACCCCGTAAATTTCATTGTTCCCCACCACAGCATAAAGCCGAAAAGAAATTTAAAAAAATGTCCGCGCTTAAAAAATTTAATAAAAACAATAATTAAAAGAGTGCCAATCGCAAAATAAATTATAAAAGTATACCAAGGTAAAGTCATCGCTTGATTGTTTCGAGTAGTAACTTTTTCTAAAATCGTTTGGCCAGAAAATAAAGCTAAAACTTGAATCAATAAAAAAGAAATTACACTAATTAAAAATAATCTAATTTTTGAACTCGCTCTTGACATATTTAAAAAATTACGCTAAACTAAAAATGAATTACTATGCTCATTACAAAAAAACATACAAAAGGAGAAAACATGGAAGAAATGAATCGTTGGGGGAAAAGGTTTCTGTTAGTTTCCACTGGAATAGCTATTCTTTTAGCTATATGTTATCACCTCTGGCCTAATCATGTAATAGGCATGAATCTACTTAAAAGGGTTCATTTAGCCTTTGGTTTCACTTTGGGCGTATTAAATGCCCTCTTTATGTGTCCCATGTTTCATTGGGGATTTTATAATAATACACCCTATATCCCCATCAAAAGATTTAAAGATCACTATCTCCTCAATCTGTATATTATTGGCGCAGGTAGCTTAATTTCTTTCGTAATCATTTGGATTGCCATAGGTAACATGCCCAAAATGATTATTATAAATATCCTAGCTGCTTTAACAACCTCTACCTTTCTGTCTGTCATAACTTCGTATATTTATTATCGAATAAAATACAGAAAATTCGGCCCGTCCTCGTGATGGGCCATTTTATTTTTTAAATTTATAATATTTTTTATTTTTTAATTTATCAGGCAAATACTGTTGATCAACTTGAGAATTTTCAAAGTTGTGCGGATATTTATAGTCCTTACCGTAGTTTAATTTTTTTAATAAATCTGTTGAGGCATTACGTAAGTGCAATGGCACGGGTAAATCTCCCTCATTTTTAACATCTTCTTTGGCAGCTAATAAGCCCAAATATGAAGAATTTGACTTAGGTGCGCTAGCTAAATATGTTGCAGCCTGAGCTAAGTTCAATTGTGCTTCTGGTAAACCTACATATTCCACCGCCTGAGCTGTAGCCGTAGCAACAACCAAAGCTGTCGGACAGGCATTTCCAATATCTTCCGAAGCTAAAATTACCATTCGGCGGGCGATGAAACGCGCATCTTCACCAGCTTCTAACATTCTGGCTAGCCAATATAAAGCTGCATCAGGATCAGAGCCACGCAATGATTTTATAAAAGCTGAAATTATATTATAATGCTGTTCGCCTTTTTTGTCATATATTAAAGCTTTATCCTGTAAGGCTTCTTTAATATTTTCTAAAGTAATTCCAACTTCACCTTGAGAGTTTTTCTGAGCTAAACTCACTGCTAAATCTAAAGCGTTCAAAGCTGTCCGAGCATCTCCCCCACTCATCTGGGCTAAAAATTCTAAAGTCTTTTTATCTATTTTAATTTTGTTTTTCCCCAAGCCCCGCTCTTTATTTTTTAAAGCTTGTTGTAAAATTTTTATAATATCTTGATCTAATAAAGGTTTAAAAACAAAAACTTTCATTCGAGACAATAAAGGACTAATAACCTCAAAAGATGGATTTTCAGTTGTAGCACCAATTAAAATAATTGTACCGTCTTCAACATACGGTAGAAAAAAATCTTGCTGAGCTTTATTAAATCGATGCAACTCATCAATAAATAGAATCGTACATTGCTGATAGGCTTTAAATTTTATCTGTGCCTGTTGAATAACTTTTTTAATATCAGCTTTATTTGAACTAACAGCTGAAAATTCAATAAAATCAGATTTGGTTAATTTAGCAATCAAGCGCGCTAAAGTTGTTTTACCACAGCCTGGCGGTCCCCAAAAAATCATTGAAAATAATTTATCATTTTCAATTGCTTGACGCAGTAAACGATTATCACCTACTATTTCGTTTTGACCTAAAAACTCGTCCAAAGATTGTGGACGCATGCGATCAGCTAAAGGTTGTTGCGAATTGATTTTTTGAGCCATATTCTTTTATTTTAGCATAGATTTAATATTTTAAAAATATGACTTAAATAAGTATCATTCTGAACTCTAGTCCGCCAAATCGGAGGATGTTTCAGAATCTAATAATACTTGTAACGTTTATTTAATAAAATGTTTATTCTAAATATAGATCCTGAAATAAATTCAGGATGACACAAATTTACAGAATTGCTTCCTTACTAAATCGGCTAGTCGCAATGACACCTTTACAAAAAACTCCCCGCACAACACGAGGAGTTTTTGATATTTAAAATTTTAATTTTTTTTAGTATCCAACATCCCTAAACATTGGCATGCCCGTGCTTGGATTAGTTGGCACATAAATTGTACCTTCGCGATTTTCTAGCTCTTTAATATATTGATAATATAAATAATTAGTGGTTAAACTTTGATTAATAATTGCCTGAGAGTCTCTCTGCCCTTCAGCTTCAATAATCTTACGTTCTTTTTCCTTTTTCTCTGTTTGCAATAAGAAATCGTATTTTTGAGCTTCCTGCTCTGCTTGAAGCTTTTCCTGAATTGAATTGGCTAAATTAGCTGGCAAAACCACATTTCTTAATAAGACCTCTTCGATAATAATCCCACATGGATTAATTTGAGTCTCTAAACTAATTTTAATGCCTTGCGTTGCCTCAGCTCTTTTTTCTGAATAAATATCTTTAGCTTCGTATTGTGCTATAACTTCACGAATGGTGCTGCGAATAGCTGGTCGAATAATTTTTTCCTCGTAATTTAAACCTACGTTTTTATAAACATCTGAAGCTTGATTTTCATTAAGACGATACAAAACTGTAATATCTAAATCAACGCTTAAACCCTCTTTGGTTAAAGCCGTAATGGCGTCTGCCCCAGTTTTTTTACCTTCGTTACTTATAATACTCATCGTATATTCTTCCGTCCGAATACCCATTTTTGTTAATTTAGCCAAGGGGATAATTAAATGGAAACCTGATGATCTTTCATTGTCGCTGACCTTGCCAAACAAAGAATAAACTCCCGTCTCGCCCGCATCGACAATTTGAATTGAAGCCAAAAACAACCATAAAACAAAAACAACCAGCACGGTTATCCATAAAATTTTCTTAGCATTTTTAAAACCCTTAAAATTGCTTATATTAATGGGTTGATTATCCATAGATTTGTTTTTTAATTTTTTAAATATTAAATAAATAATTATAATAGCAATTAACAGCCCAAGCAAAAATTTATTTTGTAAAAACATCGGCAAAAACGCCACCGCTAAAATAATCCAAATTAATTTTTTATTTTTATTGTCTAAGTTCAACATAAAATTTAAAATTTATTCTCATTACACAATGGCACGGGTGGAGGGAATCCCAGCTAGAGGCTGGTCACCCGCTGAGTGAGAACCCTTAAATAATTATGGCACGGGTGGAGGGAATCGAACCCCCGCTAGAGGTTTTGGAGACCCCTGTACTACCACTATACGACACCCGCAAATATTAACTAATTATTTTATATTTAATCTTTTAATTAATCCCCGATAAGATGAGCCAAATTGTTTTAATTTTCGTTCTCTTTCTTGTGCTAATAATTTATCATTATAAGCTTCATAATAAATTAATTCTAATGGTCTTCTATTTTTGGTTGATATCACCTTACCTTCTAAATGTTGAGTATATCTAGATTTTAAATCAAAAGTAGAACCTATATACAAATTTTTATCTTTTAAACTTCTTAATAAATAAACAGAATACATATAAACATTTTGTTTAAAATATTAAGCTGAGAATCGTCCCGCCTTTCGCGAAAGGCGGGATTGGAGACCCCTGTACTACCACTATACGACACCCGCACAAAAAGAAACTAAGCGTACTACTTAGTTTCTTTGTGTAGAGTATGTTTTTTACAATGCGTACAAAATTTATTTAGTTCCAAACGATCTTTAATTTTTTTCTTATTTTTATGAGAAAAATAATTAATTCGATGACATTCAGTACACTCCAATTTTATCAAACTTTCTTGTGACATATGTTTTATTAAATGTTAAATGTTAAATATTAAATATTAAATATTAAATATTGATTATTAATTATTAGTTGTTAGTTATTAGTTATTCTGGGGCCACCCGTCCGCCGATTTGGCGGGCGACCTACTGTTTTCTTGGAGCCACCCGTCGGACTCGAACCGACGACCTACTGTTTACAAAACAGTTGCTCTACCAGCTGAGCTAGGGTGGCATGGTGGGCATACGTGGACTCGAACCACGGACCTTCACGATGTCAACGTGACGCTCTAACCAACTGAGCTATATGCCCCAAAGAACTTTTAACCCACAGCTTAAGTTGTAAATCGTTAGTTATCTTGGTGGACCCAGGGAGACTCGAACTCCCGACCCCTTGCATGCCATGCAAGTGCTCTAGCCAACTGAGCTATGGGCCCACAATAACTTATAACCTATAACTATTAACTTACAACTTGTTTTAAACTTGAATTATGAGTTGTCAGTTGTTAATTATCGGTTAATTTGGTGGGCAGGGTAGGATTCGGACCTACGAAGGCGAAAGCCATCAGATTTACAGTCTGACCCAGTTGACCGCTTTGGTACCTGCCCCAATTAAAATAATTATTAATTAACAAAAAAATATGGAGCCCACTCGCGGACTTGAACCGCGGACCTACTCCTTACCATGGAGTTGCTCTACCAGCTGAGCTAAGTGGGCATAATTTTATTTTAATTTATTAACTTGATCTTGTAAATCCACTATTTTTTGATTATCGGGATTGACATCTTTTAAGCGAGCTAATATTTTTTGTGCCTGTTCTTTATCTTTTAAAATTATATACAAATTACATAAAAAGTCAAGGTATTTTGGGTTTTTGGGAGAAAACTCTAAAGATTTTTCCAAGTTTTTTCTAGCCAAATCGAATTTTTCTTTTAAATTATACATTTCGCCCAAGTCAAAATAAATTTTAGCTAATTCATTTTTAATTGCACTAATTGTGTCATCTTTTTTATCATTTAATGCTTTTTTAAACTCTTTCAAGTTCAAATCTAAAATATAATCAAATGTCTGCTTGGCGTGCGACAAATCTTTTTGCTTTAAATAAATTTCACCTAGATAACGATAAGCATTTAAATTGTTATTGTCTAAAGAAATAATTTCAATAAAACACTTTTCAGCTTCATTTAATTTTTCTTGCTCAATTAATTTTTTACCAGCTAAAATTAATTTATCAACTTTATATTTAAGTAATTTTGGACTCTTTTTTAAAAAATTCTTCTGACTATGACGATATTTTTTTTCTAAATTAGTTATTTTTTCATTCAATAAGCCCATTTTTTGATTCAAAAAAGAATTATTTATCTTTAAATTATCTTTAACTTTAATCCCCCATTCTTCCAAAGAACGTTTAAGTTTTTTCTGTAAAATTTCTTGCTTAACACGTTGATATTTTTCCGTCGGAATTTTATCTAAATTCACATTAGCTAAACGTGAAAATTTCTTAAAACAAATAAAAAAAATAATTATGAGACAGAAAACTATAACAGCTATCGGCAAAACATCGTAAATCATAACTTTTATTTTTTAAATAATTGAATTTTTTTACTAACTACTCGCTCAACCTCTTTGGCGCTTAAAATAAAATATTTACGCGGATCAGTTTCTTTTAAGTTACTACGCAAAGCCCGACGCAAGCCATTGGTAAATGCTATTTTTAATTCTGAATTAATATTAATGATGCGGATACCGTTTTGAATAGCAGCTTTGATATCTTTGTTGCTAATACCAGAACCACCATGTAAAACTAATGGGATTTTAATTTTATTTTTAATTTCTTTTAAACGCTGGATATCCAACTTAGGAACTTTGTGATAAAGTTTGTAAGTTCCGTGCACATTACCAATAGCCACGGCTAAAGTATCTACGCCAGTTTGTTCAACAAAATCTTGTGCTTGATCGGGATCAGTCATACCTTGATATCTTTTTTCTTGGCTAACTATACCTAAACGCCCAACAATCACTTCGCCCAATTCACCTTGTACCCAGACCCCACGCGCATGAGCAAATTGAACCAATCGTTTGGTTTTCTTAACATTTTCATTATAAGACAATAAAGAACCGTCAAACATCACCGAAGTAAAACCCGCTTGAATAGCTTGTTTAATTAAGTTTATATCCTTACCATGATCTAAATGAAAAGCTATGGGCACTTTTTGACTATTAGATTGAACAACTGTCTGAATTAAATTAGTTAATTCTGGCACACCAGTATAACGCAAAACATTTTCTGAAGTCTGAATAATTAAAGAAAAATTTTCTTTAACTGCTGCCGTCACAATAGCTTTAGTAAATTCTAAATTATAAGTATTAAAAGCTCCAATAGCATATTTATTTTTAACCGAAACAATGTTTTTAATGTGAGTTAACATAATATATTTTTATTTATTTTGACAAATAATTTTAACCATTTTTAACCATTCATCTTCTTTGACGCTCGCTCCCCCAACCAAAACACCATCAATCGTTGGTTGATCAATAAAGGCTTTAATTGTACTACTATCAATACTCCCGCCATAAATTATTCTAAAATTATTTTCTACAATTTCCATTGGATAAGTATCTATTAATTTTTGTCGAATAACTTTATGCGTATATTCAGCCTCTTCTGGGTCAACTGTTTGGCCAGAACCAATTACCCAAATCGGTTCATAACCAATGATAATATTTTGATTACTAATAACTGAAACATCTTTAATGGCTTTTTCTAGTTGTTCAATAATCACTAAATCTTTACGACCTTCGCGTCTTTCTTCAAAAGTTTCACCAATGCAAATGATCGGAGTTAAATTTTCCATCTGACAAGCAATTTTAACTTTGGAATTAACCATTTCGTTGCTTTCTAAAACATTTGCTCGTCTTTCAGAATGACCAATTATTACATATTCGCAACCGGTTTCTTCTAACATTTCTGGAGTGATTTCTCCGGTGTAGCTACCCTTGTTAGCCCAAAAAACATTTTGTGCGCCTAACTTCATGGGTGTTTTGTGAATTATTTCTTTAATTTCATCCAAAACCACAAATGGTGGGCAAATGATTAATTCTGCTTGATTGTTTTTAAAATGTTTTAATTCTTTACTGATTTTTTTAGTAAAATCTAAGCTTTCTTTTAGATTAAGTTTGGTTTTCCAGTTACCAATTAAAAATTTTTCTTGCATAATTTTAGTCTTTATTTAATTAAAAAATTTAAAAATGAAATTGTGCCAGTAGTAATCAAACTAACTATAATTCCAGCGATTAAAACGCCACTAGTAATTAAAACTAAACTTTTTTTGTACGGAATACCGAAAACAAAAGCCGCGACCGAACCTGTCCAAGCTCCAGTAATTGGCAAAGGAATGGCGACAAAACTAATTAAAGCCACAGCTCCCCAGCGTTCAAATTTCTGAGTATGTTTTAAACGAGTTCTTTCAAATAACCACTTAAAGAAACGTGCCATCAGTTTAGAGTGTTGACACAAAAATTTTGAAACTGGCTCCAATAACCATAAAATAAAAATAACGGGTATAATATTACCAATAACTGCTACAAAATAAGACTGCCAGATCGGCCAGTGATAGGCTCCGACCGCCAAAGGAATTGCTCCTCGCAATTCGCTAATTGGCGCCATGGCAGTTAATAAAACTTTAATTAATTCTGACATAGATACATTATATAAATTTAAGGTCCAAAAGTCAAAAAATTAATTTTTAAAACTAGTATTTATTTTATAATATGAACCACTAGCTCTTGACAAGAAATAAAATTTATATTAAAATGTAAGTAGTAACTTAATAACAAAAAAGAAATGAGGCGAGAAAGGAGGTGAAAATGTTAAAAATATTTACAGGAACTGGAGCAATAGGTACTATTGCCGAAGAGGTCGAAGAAAAAATAAACTTATGGATTGAAGAGGAGGGTAAAAATGAAAATACTATAATTAAAATCATTTCTGTATTACAAAGTGTGGGCACTAGTAAGCTTGGTGTCCCCATTCTCGTCATAACGATTTTCTATCAAAAAACAAAAAGGTACGTAGAAAAAGGTTCGATCATGCCCTACGAATAACTTCAACCGAAAGACCGTTGAAATATACGGTCTTTTTTTATTCCCACTCAAAATTTTCAAAGGTCCACCAAGCTAGCCCCTTCATTTCACGAAAACGTTCTGCGCTCGACCGATTTCCCAACAAAACAATTATTAAATCGTGTCCGCTGTGGTCTTGGACTTGAGTCGTTAAACAATAACCAGCTTCATTTAAAAAACCAGTTTTGCCACCAATTAATTTAAAATTTTGACCATCATTTAAAAAACTATCAATCAGTTCATCGGTATTTTTAATTGTATGTAAAACATTTTGATCGACTGTCCTGAAAGAATATTTATCTAGCAATACTGCTTGGAGAATTTTGGGTTGTTGAAAGGCATAACGCGTTAAAACTGCGATATCATAAGCTGTAGATTGGTTAGATGGATTTAAACCAGTTGGATCACTAAAATGAGTTTGATTTAAACCTAATTGTTTAGCTTTGATATTCATCCGATTAACAAATTCATCTGAGCTTAAACCGGTTGACCTAACCAAAGCTTTTACCGCATTATTGGCTGACCCCACTAAGGCACTATAAAACAAATCTTCTACTTTCAACTCTTCGCCATTATTTACAAAAACGGCCGCACCCTCAGCCTGATCTTGGGCTTGCATAGTAATAACCTGCGACCAATCAGGCTGAGTTTCTAAAAAAACAACCATGGCCATCAATTTAGTAATACTAGCTAAAGAATGTTTTTCTTGACTATTTTTTTCAAATAAAATTTTACCCGTAGTTTGATCGACAACAATAGCCGACCAAGCGTTTAATTTTAAGCCCAAGCTTTGGCTAGCTAGTTTTTGGCGGGGAAAAATTACATCTTTTTGGTTAATAGAAAAATGACCACTCTCAAGGGTGGTATTTAATTTGTCGACTGAAATTGTCGGCGAATAAATTTGAAACAGTAAAATAGCTGTTAGTAAAAAATTGACCAACATATTATTTTAAAAATTACAGAGTGCGCTCAGCAACCAGCGGTCCCTGTTGTGCGCTACTACCACCCAATTGCGAACGCTCTAAAATTTCTCTTTCAACAGTTTGGCGATCACGACCATATTTCAAGCGTGATAAATCTTTAATCGCCTGAGCTATTTTAACATTACCATCACTGGGTGGTGGAAAACAATGCATATTGAAAGCTCGCGAAGCTTGATTATCAATTAATAAACGTACGTAAGCATTATATCTTTCTAAATTTATTACATCATTTTCTGAACACACTGGCGCTAATTGCTTAGCCATAGTTTCAGCATCATCAACACCAATTCTAAAATTGACGATTGTACCAACATTACCAAAAACAGCGTCACGAATTTTTGCGTCCTGATTTTGAACTAATTGACCAATATACTGATGCGCAATGGTTAAATTTAAACGGTATTTACGCGCTTCAGCTAAAATAGTGGCAATTGAATCGGTAATAAAATTTTGGAACTCATCAATATATAAATAAAAATCTTTTCTTTCACTCTCTGATATATTAGCTCGTGCCAAAGCCGCCATTTGTAATTTTGATACAATAATTAAACCCAACAAATTACTATTAACTTCGCCGGTTGTACCTTTAGATAAATTAACCAACAAAATCTTTTGCTGATCCATAACATCTTTTAAATTAAAACCTGAGTGACTTTGACCAATAATATTTCGTATCATCGCGTTTTCTACAAACCGTCCAACTTTAGAAATTAAATAGCCCAACATTTCTGATTTATGAAAATCTGAGGTTTTAGCCATTTCTTTTTCCCAAAAAGATCGCACGACTGGATCTTTAACTTTAGCTACCCATTGTTTTTGAAAATCATTATCCGAAAACATGCGTGGAATTTCAGCAATTGTACCAGGCTGTTGTTCGTCTGACATTAAAGTCAACATGACGTTGCGCATATTATGTTCAAACATTGGCCCAATCATTTCTGGCGGGAATAATTTATAAAAAATAGCTATCATTTCTTGAGTAGCAAAATCACGCTCTTCTTCAGTTTTACCCTCTAGCATATTTAAACCTATTGGCCGTTCAATATCTGATGGATTAAAAACAATCACATCTTCAATCCGTTCTTTGGGTATGTGCGGTAAAATATCTTCAATTAAGTCACCATGTGGATCAATCACACAGACACCTTTACCATTTTGAATATCTTGAATAGCTAAATTAGAGATAAAAACAGATTTACCAACACCCGTCATACCGATAATGTATAAATGTCGACGCCGATCGGCTTCTTGTAGTTTAATTAATTTTTTTTGACCTCGATAGACACTCTCACCTAAAATCAAACCTTCATTAGGTAAATTGGCTGGTGGTGGACATTTTGTAGCTAATAGCCAACGAATGTTTGGTGTTTCGGTGGTCGGCAAAGGAAAATGATATAAACTGGTCATCTCTTCGGTGTTTAAAATCATTTTATTTTTTTCATTGAAATTTCGATAAATATAATCTTCCACTATTTGATCTAGGTTTTTACCAGAAACGTTGATGGCCTTAAAACCATTACCATATTCATAACCCGTATATTGAGAAAAAGAGTCTAAAATATTATGCAAATCAGCCTTAGCTTTTTCTAAAGTACTAGATGAAACAATCACTCGAATATTCACGTCAAAACCGGCTTTGCTAGTTTTATTTTCTAAAGCTTTAACTGTTTCTTCTTCCATGGGCGACAAACGATATTCTTTTTTAGGATCTTGCATTTTATCCTCTTTTTTCTGTGGCCATAAATAATCACTCAAATCACCAACTGTTCTTAGAATTGGATTCCCCATAACCTCTTTTTTGGCTTGTTTTAAACTTTTGCCTTGTTGAATTTTGGAAGCTAATTTAGCACCCAATTGATGCCAGGATTTATGAGCTGAACGAGCCACAATTTGAATAACTGCGCCATCTGACGGGTCAAATTTACTCATCACATTTGTTAAAGCATTTAAGGGATCTGCTCCGGTTTGAGTATAAGTTTTTAGAGGAAAAATAGAATTTTTGGTTAATTTTAAATAAGCCCCAGCCACCTGACCTTTTTCATGAAAAATATTATAGTCATCAACTTCTTCAATTTGAGCATTGTGATATTGAGCGTGAATTTGTTGTTCAAAAAATTGTTGTAAATACTTTGGCACAACCACATAGAATGAAATCAAACCTTCGCGATCAGCTACAATTTCAAAACTAAAATGATCTTGCCGTCCTAAAATTCTACTTTGGAAATTAACTGCTGGCGCCAAACCGCCCAGAGTTGAATACAAAGCCTCCGCCACCGCTAAAATATCTTGCATTTCTTTTTGCCCCTCTTCTTTATTATCTTTATCTTTTGGTACAGTTACTAATAGATAAACCCTTTTAAATATTGCCGACCAGCCATACATTCGCGTTAAAATCTTTTTTAAAATTAACCATGCTATAAACAAAACAAAAATTCCAAAAATTATTAAAAAAATAAACATCACCAAGGACGATGAGACATCTTGGCCTACACTAGGCACTTGCGTTAAATCAATTTGTACAGATGTTTGTAATAACCACATATTTTTATTTTTGCTTGTCTTTGGATGCTAAATTTAATATTTTTTCTGTTTTAATCTTGGCCTGTTTTTTAATAAAAAATTTGTTAACCCCAGGCAAAATTTTGAGCCACTCTAAAATTAATTTGATAATTTCTTTGATTTTAATTTTAACTGAACCTAAGATTTTTTCAATTTTATAAGCAGTTTCTTCTCCAGCCTGTTTAAATTTTTCTTGAGTGGGCTTATCTAATGACGCATAAATATCCTCTAAATCTTCGGATAAAATCTTTTCTATTTTGATTAAAGTCTCACTTTTGGGTGGTAAATCCGAAACCTTTGGAGTCTGAATTTGAGGCGCGCTATAGCCTGGCAAATCCTGTTCTTGACCAATAATCTCTTTTTCGAGTTGTGGTGTTTCTTTCGGAATTTCAACTTCTTCCCGGCTTTCTTTGTCTTTAGGAATTTCAGGTGTTTTATTTTTTTCTTCTTGTAAATCTAAAATAACCTCTTCTTCGGGTGATTCTTTTTTATTCTTTAAACTAGCTTCTAGCATATTTTTAAGTTTAAATTGATATGTCTATATTATACTATATTTAATGTGTATAGACAAACATTTTACAGTGTTATTGCAAACGTAGCGAAGCAATTCAGTAAATTGGTGGCCAAATACTATTTTATAAAATTACTTCATCAGTCTACCGACTAACCCACAACGATACTAATATGAATCATTTGCATTATTGGCATTAATTAGTGTATTAATATTATATTTAAATGTCTTTATGTTTAAATGTTTAAATGTTTAAATGTTTGTATATTTAAATGTTTTTATGTTATAATAAATTATTATCAATAAAATAAAAATATGTCTATTTTACCTAAAAAGGTCAAACAATTGACTAACCAAAATTTTACCTGGGTTGATATTAATTTTTGTGGCAAACCCCAAATGGAATTTCTAAAAAAAGAATTTAATTTTCATCCATTAGATTTAAAAGATTGTTTACCTCCACTTCAACGCCCTAAACTTTTAGAACGTCCTGACTACTTATTTATGATTCTACAATTTCCAGTTTACAATCGCCAAGAGCAGGCCCTCCGTGCAGCGGAAATTGACTTTTTTATCGGTAAAAATTTTATTGTGACTGTGCATAATAACGATTTAACACCAGTTATAGAATTATTTAATAATTGTCAAAAAAATACTGAATTAAAAAATAATTTATTATCCACCAACCCCGCTACCCTACTCTATGAAATTTTACATAATTTAATCGTCTATTGTTATCCAATTTTAAATCATATTAATTTAGATTTGGATGAAATTGAGAAAAACATCTTTTCCGGTCAACAAAAAACTATTTTAAATAATATTTTTAATGTCCGACGCAATACGATTAATTTTCGTAAAACCATGCAATCACACAAAACTGTAATTAAAAAATTAATCGACCGTTCAACCAACATTTTCATTATCGACCAAAAAATTGATATCTATTTCAAAAACTTAATCGAACACACCAAAGAAATTTGGGAATATTTAGAAAACTACAAAGAAACCATTGAAGCGCTCTATTCAACTAACGAATCCATGTTGTCTAATCGTCTCAACACTATCATGAAGACTTTGACTATCTTTTCAGTTATTGTTTTTCCTTTAACTTTATTGGCTGCCATTTTTGGTATGAATACCTTGGGTGGTATGCCCTTTGTTGATTCACCTTTCGGTTTTTGGGCTGTCGTAAGTATTATGATTCTGGGCACCTTAATTATGTTTTCTGTTTTTAAACACAAAAAATGGCTTTAAAATTATTTAATAGTTTAACCAACAAAAAAGAGGTTTTTAAATCTCTAGAATCAAAACACGTTCGCATGTACAATTGCGGACCGACGGTTTATAATTATATTCATCTCGGCAATCTGAGATCTTTTTTGTTTGCTGATGTCTTAAAACGTTATTTAGAATTTAAAGGCTATCAAGTCCAACAAGTAATGAATATTACCGACGTGGGTCATATGGTAGCTGATGCTGAAACCGGTGATGATAAATTAGAAACTAGTGCCCAAAAAGAAAAAAAGACACCCCAAGAGATTGCGACTTTTTACGAAAAAGCTTTTTTCGATGATATTGAAAAATTAAATATTCAACCAGCGACTGAATATCCCCGCGCCTCACAACACATTCCGGAAATGATTAAATTGGTTGAAACTCTAGTTGACAAAGGTTATGCTTATGAATCAAACCAATCTGTTTATTTTGATGTAACTAAATTTAAAAAATACGGCAAACTCTCTGGCAATACTTTAAAACAACTCCAAGCTGGTAAAAGAATTGAAGTTAATCCTGATAAAAAAAATCCTTGGGATTTTGCTTTGTGGATTTATGATCCTAAACATATTATGTTTTGGAAAAGCCCCTGGAATGACCATGGTTATCCGGGTTGGCATTTAGAATGCTCAGCCATGTCAATTAAGTATTTAGGCGAACAATTTGATATTCATACTGGTGGCGAAGATAATAAATTTCCTCATCATGAATGTGAAATCGCCCAATCCGAAGCTTCAACTGGTAAAAAATGGGTTAAATATTGGCTACACGTCAAACATTTAATTGTTGAGGGTGAAAAAATGTCTAAATCTTTAGGTAATTTTTATACCTTGAAAGATTTATTAAATAAAAATTATACTAGCCGAGCAATTCGTTATTTATTAATTTCAACTCACTATCGCCAACAATTAAATTTTACTTTTCAAGCCCTAGAAGCTAGTCAAAAAGCCATTGATAAAATTGATAATTTTACTAATCAAATTTGCCAAATTAAAAATAATGCTAATCAAAATAAGTCGAATATTCAAGAAATTAAAAAAATCATCAGCCAAACCAATCGAAAATTTATTTCAGCGCTGGATGATGATTTAAATATGTCTGAAGGTTTGGCGGTTGTTTTTAATTTTATTAATCAAATTAATAAATTAGATTTAAATCATAAAGCTGCAAAATTAATTGAAGAATTTATTTTTAATCTAGATCATGTTTTGGGTTTAGAAATTGCTAAAAATCTCCAAACCGACATTGATATTCCTAGAGAAATTTTAGATTTAGTTAAGGAACGCCAAGAAGCTCGCAAAAATAAAAACTGGGACCAAGCTGATGAATTGCGTGATAAACTTGACCAACTCGGCTGGCAGGTTAAAGATACGCCCGATGGCAGTGATGTGACGAGAAAATGATAAGACTGTCATTCCCGCATAGGCGGGAATCCAGTGTTAACTGCTACTAACTTTTCTATGGAAAAGTCTTTTTTTATTTTAAAAAATATACGCCTATCTGTGTCATTCTGAATTTGTTTCAGAATCTATTGATACTTTGTACTTTGTCCTAGCAAGAAACGTTTAGCTTAATTAAAGATCCTGAAATAAATTCGGGATGATAGCTACAACTCAGAATTACATTGTAAAAACGGTGTGGCCTTCTAAAAATAAAAAAGCCCCTTGTACAACAAGGAGCTTATTCGTGTTTTGAAATTTTAACACTTAAGGACAGCGAACCTTTCCAAAAGTTGCCCTGGTTAACATTTTACTTGGATGAGTTCGAATTTTACACGCTGTTTTTTTTGCTCTTTCATATTCAGGACTTCGCTCTGAAAAGGTTGTCATTATTACTTTACAGGCCTCTAGCGTAATTTCTTCTGGGGGGCGGTCAGCGCCAAATTCCCACCAAGCGTCAATTGTTTTCAATGCTTCTTCAGCGTCCATTTTTCCTCCTTTAGAAAATTTGTTTTTTCAATGAATAAAATCATTATCTTTATAGTAACATATATAAAAATCTTGTCAATATGAAAATAATATTAATAAAGGCGACATTCCAGAATGTCGCCTTCTATATGTTTAAATTTTTGTATGTTTAAATGCCTCTATTTCTCATCTTCTCCCAAACCACAACCAACGGACTAGCTAAGAAAATTGAAGAATAAGTACCTGAAATAATACCAACAATCAAAGTTAAAGCAAAATATTTAATTGACTCTCCACCAAAAATATAAATTGCTAATAAAGCCAATAAAGTTGTAATTGAAGTATTGACCGAACGTGTAATGGTCTGGTTAACACTCATATTGACTGTTTCTTCAAAATCTTCACCATAGTGTTTTAATAAATTCTCACGCGTACGATCAAAAACTACGATCGTGTCATTAACCGAATAACCTAAAATAGTTAATAAAGCCGCAATAAAAGCCACGCCAATCTCTATGCCAGTTGAAAAATGGGCAATAATGGAAATTACGCCCAAAGTAATTAAAATATCATGCGCTAAAGCTATGATAGCAACTATACCAAACTTCCATGAAGCCACCGGTTTAGACACGCGTCTGAATGCCCAAGCAATATATAAAATAATACAAATCGCAGCGACAATTAAAGCATAAATAGCTTTTTGTTTTAATTCGGAACCGATAATTGGACCAACTGATTCGAAACGTTTTTCTTCAACTCCTTGATAGGTTTGATTTATTTTCTCAATTACCCTTTGATGATCATCTTCGGTTGCAATTGACATTCTTAAAATCATATCCTGCTCTCCTGTTGGTTGAACCTGAATTTCGCCCAAACCTAAATCATTTAAGGTTTGTTTAATTTCACCGGTACTCGGTCGCTCGTCTTCGAAGCCAATTTCCAATAAGCTTCCGCCTTTAAAATCGATTGATAATGGCAAACCCCAAAAAATTAAACTTAAAATACTCAAAATTATTAAAACAATTGACAGGCTGAACCAAATTTTTCTTTTTTGAATTATTTTTATCATAGGAATTAATTAATTTCTAAATCTTTATCTTGTTGTTTATTTTTAACTCCATACAACCACAATCTTTTACCCCTACCACCAAATAATCTTAAAAATGTTTTTGTAATGACAATGGCTGAAAACATACTCAAAACAACACCAAGACCTAAAGTTAAACCAAAGCCCTTAATCATGCTCGTACCAAACCAATATAAAATTACACAAGTAATTAAGGTTGATAAATTACCATCACGAATTGAAGTCCAGGCTCGATCAAAACCATCCTTAACGGCTAAGTCTAAAGGCTTACCATCTTTAAGCTCTTCTTTTAATCTTTCAAAAATTAAAACATTAGCATCAACTGCCATACCAATAGATAAAATAAACCCAGCAATTCCAGCTAAGGTTAGAGTGATGGGAATTAATTCAAAAACAGCTAAAGTTATAACGCTGTATAAAATTAAAGCCAAAACAGCTAAGACACCTGGCCAACGATATAAAATTATCATAAACAAAGCAATTAGAATTAAACCGATCAATCCAGCTTTTAAACTTTTAGCCACAGAATCTTGGCCCAAAGAAGCACCAACTGTTTGTTGTGAAATTAATTCAATTGGTACTGGCAAAGCACCAGCACTTAAACGTTGAGCTAATAATTTAGCTTCAGTGATGTTAAATTTACCACTAATGACCGCTTTACCGTCAGGAATTTTTTCATTAACTGTTGGAATGCTAATTGCCTGACCATCTAAGAAAATCGCTACCGGCTGACCGACGTTGCGTTCGGTAATGGCCGCAAATAAATCTGCTCCCTCTTGATTAAATTCTAAAGCTATTTCTGGTGCGCCAGTATTGGGATCAAACTCAACTCGTGCGATTTGTAATTGTTGACCACTTAAACCAGTGTTTTGCCAAGGATCATAAGTAATACCAAAGAAAAGTGAACTGTAAACGATTTGATCTTCATAAGTTTTAGTTTCAGTCTCGCCTTTAATGTCAGTCACTTGAATAATATGATAGCCAAAATTAGTTTCAACTATATCTGAAATTTGATCTTTTTCTAAATTAAAGGCCGCCTCTTCAAATTCCGGCGCCATAGTTCCTTTACCAAAGAATCCCAAGTCGCCACCCATTTCAGCACTACTACAATCTGAATATTCTTTAGCTAAATCAGCTAAATTCTCGCCATTATTTTTTATACGATCTAACAATTCCTCAGCTAAAGTTTTAGCTTCTTCTTGACTTCTATCGGTTGTCGCTCGTTCAGCTCCTTGATAGGCAATTAAAATATGTGAAGCTTTTACCTCTTGGTCTTGATTTTCTTCAATTCTTTCTATGTTATATTTTTTATCGTCTATTTTTATAATGTAATAACCCGCGCGTGGCACCACATTCTGATCTAAAACCATATAGCCTAAATTACCCTCAATCACCTTTGAAATCTGTCCTTGATACATATTCCAAACCTGATCACGAATTGAAGCATCTATTTCATCTTTAAATTTTATTTGATCGGCATTAAATTCTATACCAGAATTTTCATCTGCGACTCGTTGAGCAATTTCATTAAACTGCGCTGGATTATTTTTGACTTCAGTTAAAATCTCTTGTGCTTGACTCTCAATTTTTAATTTTTCCTCAGCCTCGGGTGCGTCTTTTTGTTCTTTAAATTCTAATAAAGGCGTTTCTCCAATCATTTGAATCGCCTGTTTAACGTCTTTAACGCCTGGTAATTCTACAATAATTCGCCAAGTATTTTTAACTTTATTAGTTTGAACGACTGGCTCAGAAACGCCAAAAGTGTTAACCCGACGTTCAATCACATCTCTGACACCTTCAACAGCTGAACCCTTTTCTTCTGATTCGATATTGCTGACATCAGCTTGATAAACTAAATGCGTTCCGCCTTGCAGGTCTAAACCTAGATGAACTTTTTGATTGGTAAACCAATTAGCTACTTTATTATCCCAAGGTAATTTGGGATAATCAACAGCACCGCAAAAAAGGGCTATAATTAAAATAGCTGCAAAGCTTAACCAAATTTTTTTACGTTGTGACATGTGGATAAATATAAATAATATTTAATCATACTATCATAAATTAAAATCTAGGTCAATAAAAAAAAGAAGATCCCAATTACAGACCTCTCTTAAAAAAATTTTATTTAAAAAATAAATTTATTTAAATATATAATTTAATAATTTTCATCATCATCATAATCACGCTTTTTAGAGTGTTTTTTCTTTTTGCCGCCAACGATTGCCATTAATAAAACTGGCACACACAACCAAGCCAAACGCGCCCATTCGTTAGTAAAAATATTTTTAGTTAAATATGATAAAGAACTTAAACTCTCCTCTGGTAAAAAAGACAAAGTAATACTAATTAATAATCCGATATGTAAAAAACTAAAAACTACTGACTGAAACCAATTCGTTTGGCTTTCTGATGAAGCAATAGTTTTTAACAAAGCCGACCGCGACAAAAAAATAAACATTATAATAAACAAGACTAGAAAAAAGGTTACTTGAAAAACAAACTGTTGATCGCCAGCTCCTACCATCGCCGAAATATTCCCAACATTAGGAATAAATTTAGCGACCGCCGTGGCCATATAAATACTCACTAAAATTACCAGAACGCGATCACGTCCCAAAGAAATACCATAGAAAAAAGCCACAATTACAAAAAGTAAAATAATAAACAAATCCCAACTTGGATTGCTTAAATTAACTTTATCAACTAAACCAGCTAATTCTTCTGAATTGGCCTGCGCCAGGATAGGTGTTAAAAACATATAAAAATATTTTTGTTTTGATAATAATATATTATACTACATTTTTAAAAAAATAGAAAAGTGGATAAAGTAGATAATTTGTTTTTTATTTTTAAAAAACCAAGACAACAACCTTAACCCTTTTTAATATGCCATAGTTGACACAGTTTAAAAGCGATTTTTTCCTTTAAACGTTGCCAGTTTCCCCTTCTTTTCCAATTAAAATCTTCCAGCTTTTTAGCCGAACTTATCCAAGCTAAAATTGTTTTTTTAAGTTGTTGAATATTTTTCTTATTTTTTATTTCCAGATTAGCTTCATAATTATCATAAAAACTCGATTGATCTAAATTGCTACTTCCAACCATGGCCCAATCATTATCTTTAATTACGCCTTTACCATGCATCATTTTTTCAACTAAATGAACATTCACACCAATTTTTTTTAAAAAAGCAAACTTGGCATAAGCTGCATATTGAATAATTCTAACATCAGTTCTGAAGGGAATTAATAAATCAATTTTGATTCCTCGCTGACGCGCTTTCCAAAGCGCATATAAAAATTTTTTATCTGGAAAATAATAAGGTGAAAAAAGAATAACTCTTTTACGAGCCTTGAATAAGGCTTGAGTGTATTTTTTTCTAGCAAAAGATTTCTTATAATCGGCATCGTCAAAAACAAAATTAAATTTATTATTTTTAGTTCTAAATTTATACTTTAATAAATGATGAACATTTTTTTTATCTCCACCACATAGAATGTAAAATTTAGCAAAAGATCTTAACAAAGATCGCACCACCTTACCTTCAATTTTAATTTGGATATCCAGCCATTCTCGCATGTGTTTTTGAATATTAACTCCGCCGATAAAACCAACCTCTTCGTCAATAATTAAAATTTTACGATGATCCCTGTTGGTTATTCTTCGCCAAAATTTTAAAAAAGATTTTTTACTTTCATAAAAAAATCGAATATCCACGCCTGATTTTTTCAAACTTTGAATTCTTTTGCGTGACAACCAAAAACTCCCAGCTGAATCGACTATTAATTTAACATCTAAACCTTGACGAGCTTTTTGCTCTAAAATATCAAAAAAAGGCTGACCAGCCTCATCATCAACAAAAATATATAATTCCCAATAGATTGATTTTTGAGAATTTAAAATAGCCTGATACATTGCTTGCCAGGCCTCTTGCGAATTGGAATAAATTTGATAGTCAGACTGATTATTCATAAAATAGTTTTATTTTATAAATTAAAACTATTCTTCTATTTTTTGCAATTCTTCAAAAATTTTCTTTTGTTCTCTGGTTAAACTTTCTGGAGTTTTAACTATAATTTTAACCAAATGGTCACCCTTACCATAACCACGCAATTTGGGTACACCCTTATTTTTTAATTTAAAAATTTTACCACTCTGCGTGCCAGCCGGAATTTTTAACATCACATCTCCATGTAAAGTTTGAATTTTAATTTTATCACCCAAAGCTGCTTGTGAAAAATTAATTTTTCGTTCAGATAGAATATCATCGCCTTGACGATTAAAATCGGTATGAGGTTTAACTGCTATATGAATATATAAATCGCCGGCCGATGCCCTTTGTTGTCCGGCCTGACCTTGACCTGATAATTTTAAAATTTCACCATGATGAATGCCAGCCGGGACTTTAACTTCAATTTCTGATTCGTCTTTAACGATTCCCAAACCATTACACTTTGAACATTTCTTTTCCGGTACTTCGCCTTTACCCTGACAATCTGGACAAACGCTCACGCTTTGAAAAGTACCAAACATTGTTTGACGTGCTACGCGCACCTGGCCTCTCCCACCACATTGAGAACATTTTTTCATCTGACTGCCAGGTTCGACTCCTTTGCCTTGGCAGTGCTGACAAATTATATTTTTAGTAATTTTTATTTTCTTTTCTACTCCAAAAACTGCTTCTTCGAAATTTAAAGTTAAATCTATTTTAATGTCTTGGCCTCGACGAGACCGATTACTTGACCGCTGACCATCAAACCCAGAAAAACCAAAAGCTGACGATAAAATATCGCCCAAATCAAATTCCATGTCGTTAAAATTAAAATTAGCGCCATTTTGGCCAAAAGCATCAGTATAGGCGCTGAAATCACGAAAATCCCTAAAACCGTGTGTCCCGCCATGTGATTGAGCTTGTTCAAAAGCTGAACCAAATTGATCATATTGCTGACGCTTGTGCGGATTACCTAAAACCTGATAAGCCTCGTTTAATTCTTTAAACCTCTTTTCATCGCCACCCGGTTTATCAGGATGACACTCGTGCGCTAATTTACGAAAAGCTTTTTTAATTTCTTCCGGCGAAGCGTTTTTATTCACTCCTAAAATTTTGTAATAATCTTTACCCATTTTTATTTTAAATAATTTTTAATTTTTACCGTAACCTTGTTTATCAAAATAATCTAATAAAACTTTTTTAAATTCATCGTTCTGATTAAAATCCAAGGCCGAATCCTGAAAAATACCTGACAAAATTTCCATCAACCGCTGTGGCTTAAATATTTTTTCTGGACCACCGGATTTTTGGTGATCCTTTTGCCACTGATTATATTTATCCATAATTTCAGGATTGTCTACATCAACCGATAATAAAACTAAATCATCAATCGGCAACATTTCTTGGCTTAATCCATGCTGATGTAATTTCTTTTTAACGCTTTCGACTTGTCTCTTTTTATCATCAAATTCTTTTTGCCCAGATTTTTTAAGAGTTAATTGAATACCTTTGCGTTTTGTATCTGAACTTATCTCTTCAACCCCAGTTGCACGATGATGCTTATCTTCAATTTTTAAAATACAGTCAGTTTTAAATTCTACATCATCAACTACGTCAGCTTCAATATATTCTAATCCCCATTCTTCTCCCAGATCTAAGCTAATTTTTTTCAAAGTTGATTGAATCATTTTTTCAAAAACAAAACCAGCCTTGCGTTCATCTTTGCCTTCTAATAATGATTCATAAGCTTGGGCTAAATATAAATCTTGCTGACCAACATTGTCAACAAACAATCTTTGTAAAATAAGTTGTCTATCTTTTTTATCACGAACTAATTTATCAAAATAAGCTTGAGTATATTTTTCACGCCAAGTATTATATTTTTGATAAATTTCTTTTGAAACAATTTGATGATTTAAATCATAATAAACTCCCCACTCCATATCTGTAATCATTTCCGATTCAGAAACAACTTGTTTTTCGCCCTTTGAATTACGATATTCAAAATAAAAACCTTTTTTAGTTTCAACCAAATCTACTTGTCTGATATTTTCTTTTTCTTTAAAATCAACAAATCTTTCACCTTGCTTGGCTCTACGATCTTTAACGTTCATTGAATCTTGAGATTGAGTGTCTTGTTGTATGTTTTCCAAAGTTTGTGCTTTTAATTCTAAAATTTCTTGAATATTTAAACCTAAAGACTCAATTTCTAATTGCACTTTTTCTGGTGATAAATCTTTATTTTCAGGTTGATAAACTAAAAAAGATTTTTCATGGTTGTTTTCCATATTTTTTATTTTTTATAATTTTAATCGCGAGCGCCAAAGCCCATTTCAGTGTTGGGCGAATCAGCTTTTTCTATCTGACCAAAGCTGTCTTCATATTTTTTCAAATTTTCTTGCAAAGCCGCTACAATACGTTTCATGTGGCCAGGCGAAGTAATGACTTTACTTACAACTCTGCCAGATGGTCCAGCGATATTGGCAAACATCAGCATAAACTCTTCTTTGGTGTGCGAAACTTGCATAATGTTGGCATATTCCGCACCCGGAATATTGTCGGCTAGTTTAATTTGTTTATTCGGTTGTGGTTGTTGATTTTGCATATGGTAAATTTAATTATTTTATCTCTTTTATTTATTCTCCCCATCCTTCACCTCTTCAAATTCCCCCTCAACCGGTTCATCTTCTTTTTTGTCATCCTTAATATCATCTTTTTTATCTCCGTCTTGGGCGGATTGTTTGGCTTGCTCTTCTGCCTGCTGTTTATACATGGCTTCGCCTATTTTCTGAGCAGTCACACTTAGGTCGTCTAAAGCTTTTTTTATTTCATCCTTATTGTCAGTATCTTTAACTTTTTTCAAAGCTTCTAATTTTTCTTCGACTTCTTTACGAGTGACTTCTTCAACTTTATCAGCGCTATCTTTCAAAACTTTTTCTGTTTGAAAAATAACTGTTTCAGTTGTGTTTTTTAGATCAATTAATTCTTTTTTATTTTTATCTTCTTCTGCATGCAGGTCAGCTTCTTTTTTCATTTTTTCAATTTCATCTTTTGATAAACTAGAAGATGCTGTAATGGTAATTGTTTGTTCTTTGCCAGTACCATTGTCTTTAGCTTTAACATTTAAAATACCATTGGCATCTAAATCAAAACTAACTTCAATTTGAGGCACGCCACGTGGAGCTGGTGGAATACCATCCAACATAAACCTACCCAAACTTCGATTATCGCCCGCCATCGGTCTTTCACCTTGTAAAATATGAATCTCGACCGAAGGTTGACTATCAGCTGCGGTTGAAAAAACTTGCGATTTTGAAGTTGGAATGGTGGTATTTTTTTCAATCAAAGGAGTCATCACTCCACCCAAGGTCTCAATGCCTAAAGTTAGAGGCGTCACATCTAATAACAAAACATCTTTAACATCGCCTTGAAAAACTCCGCCTTGAATGGCTGCCCCCATAGCCACAACCTCATCTGGATTAACTGAGATATTGGGTTCTTTTTTGAAAAAATCTTTGACTGTTTTTTGAACCAAAGGCATACGTGTCATGCCACCGACTAAAATTACTTCTTCAATATTTTCAACTTTAAGTCCGGCTTCTTCTAAAGCTTTCTTGCAGGGCCCTAAAGTCTTTTCAACTAAATCGCCAACTAATTCTTCTAGTTTAGCCCGTGTCATTTTAATTAATAAATGTTTAGGACCTTCAGCGTCTGATGTCACAAAGGGTAAATTAACTTCCGTGTTGATCGCAGTTGATAATTCAATCTTAGCTTTCTCAGCAGCCTCTTTTAATCTTTGTAGAGCCAACTGATCTTTTGATAAATCAATCCCCTGCTCTTTTTTAAATTCTTCGATTAAATACTGTGTAATGCGTTGATCAAAATCATCTCCACCTAAATGCGTGTCGCCAGAGGTTGATTTAACCTCAACCACGTTTTCACCAATATCTAAAACCGACACATCAAAAGTGCCTCCACCCAAATCATAAACTACAACCTGTTCGCCTTTATTTTTATCAAAACCATAAGCTAAGGCCGCAGCGGTTGGCTCGTTAATAATACGTTTAACCTTAAGACCAGCGATTTCACCGGCGTCTTTGGTGGCTTGACGTTGTGAGTCATTAAAATAGGCTGGCACCGTAATTACCGCTTCTTCTATTTTTTCGCCTAATTTTTCTTCAGCATCAGCTTTTAATTTTTGCAATATCATAGCTGAAATTTCTTCTGGCGTATGTTCTTTATCATTCATGACAACTTTAACTCCATCACCTGATTTTACCATTTTGTATGGCATTAATTTTAAATCATCTTGAATTTCCTTTTCTTCCCAACGACGACCAATTAAACGTTTAACCGAAAAAATCGTATTAGCTGGATTAGTCACGGCTTGACGTTTGGCCAATAAACCAACTAAACGATCACCAGCTTTTGAAATAGCTACAATTGAAGGTGTGGTGCGATTACCTTCTTTATTTTCTAAGACCTTGGGCTTACCTCCCTCGACAATCGCCATGCAAGAATTAGTCGTGCCTAAATCGATACCTAAAATTTTACTCATATTTTTTATAAATTAATAATTAGTTAATTTTACTTCGGGTTAGTAAATTAAATTTTAATTTACTAGCCCAAAGTAATCCCATCAAATGAGATTACTTGGATAATGACAATTTATTTTTTTTCTACTTTAACTTTGATAGTTTTGATTTTGCTTTCAGGCGCTTTAGGAATAGCGATTTTTAAAACGCCATCTTTGGACGTAGCCTCGGCCTTATCTGAAATAACATGTGTTGGTAAAACTACCGAACGATGAAAACTACCAGTGCGCATTTCTTTTCGGTAATAATTTTTTTCATCAATTTCAGTTTCTTTTTTTGCTTGACCCTTGATAGTTAAAACATCATTTTCAATTGAAATTTCTACATCCTCGGGCTTAACTCCACTCAAAGCAGTTTCAACCACGACATCGTCTTTGGTCTGATAAACGTCTATGGCTGGCACAAAATTTTGAGCATTTGAATAAAGACTTGGAGTTAAGTCTTCAAAAAGCTTGTCTTCCTCATCCCAAAATGGGAACATGGGCCTCCATTTGATTATTGACATAGATATCATGATTCGACGCTAGTCTCCGACTTTAAATGTCTTTGAGCTAGTTCGAATAAAATTAATTTTTTTATTTATTAAAATATTATTAAAAATCCACCCTTTGTCGTCCTAAAATAACTCCTTGTCATCCTGAACCGACAACTGCCATTCTGAACAAACAACTGTCATTCTGAACTCTAGTCCGCCAAATCGGAGGATGTTTCAGAATCTGTTGGCACTTAGAGTGTCTTTTTTAAAGAAACGTTTATTCTGATTTCAGATCCTGAAATAAATTCAGGATGACACTTTTTAAACCGGTCATTCTGGAGCGGAATGAAATGGAGCGATAGAATCCCATTGTTTTAGAGATCTGCCCTCAGGATTCTATCGTTCCGCCTGCCGAATCGTCCGCCAGCTGGCGGATCCACTTTAGAATGACAGCGATTTATTTTTGATTAACAATCACCTTAGCTGGACGAATAACTTTATTTTTTAAAGTATAACCAGCTTGAATCTCTTTAACAATAATTTCATCTTCTAAATCCACGTGTTCTTCTTGACCAATCGCTTCGTGCAATTCCGGATTAAATTTTTCTCCCACCGATTGAATCGGTTCAACTTGTTTTTCTTTTAATAAATTTTGTAATTGATTTTTAATATGGGTAATACCAATCACCCAATCACTCGCTTGTTGCTCTACCGGAAGATGTTCCATGGCTTTCAAAAAATTATCATAAATTGGCAATAAATCCATAATCAAACCCAAATTGGCAAATTCGATTAAACTCGATTTTTGTTTATTAAAATCATTTTGTAAATTTTGATAATCTGCCTGAGCTCTTTTCCAGCCGTTTAAATTTTCTTCGACTTGTTGTTTTAATTCATTAATCTGCTGTTGTAATTCTTTATCCACTACCCCTACTGATAATTTATCTTTTTTTGACATAAGATTATTTAATTAACTCTTGGATATATTTAATTAAACCTAAATTTTTACCATAATCCATTCGCATCGGCCCTAAAATTCCCAACAAACTATCGTTGCAATTAAAATTATATTTTGTAATAATCGTACCGCAAGCCTCACCGAAGGGATTTTGATTACCAATTAAAATTTGTGGCTGTTCAGTGACCTGATCAAAAATATTTTCTAAAACTTCATCAAAGTGATCAATAACTTCTGATAAATTACAAACTAAATTATATTCTCTAAATTCGACTTGGCTAAATAAATTAGCGACACCAGTATAATAAAAATCTAAGGGTTTAAAAGCAATAAAGACTAAACCCTGTGAAAATTCTGCCAAACCCTTAGCTAAATTTTTTAAAATTTCCCGTTGATCTTGAAAATCTGTTTTAATTTTTTCCAAAACTTGTTTTTCTTTACTGGAAATTTTTTTAATTTCTAACAAATTTTTAATATAAAAATCATAACCCTTGATGGTCGGGATTCTTCCGCCTGAAGTATATGGATGAGTTAGATAACCTTCCTCTTCTAATTCAGCCATTCGGTTGCGAATTGTGGCTGAACTCATTTTTAAACCATACTTATCCACAATCAACTGCGACGCTACTGGTTTGGCGCTGTGAATATGTTCTGCAATTATTTGGCTCAATAAAGCCATTTTTTCTTGATCCATAATTTTATATTTCCTTTTAGCACTCTCTTACTTAGAGTGCTAATTATATTATAGCATAGCTTCAAAATAGGTCAAGAGTAGGAAAGTCATCCCACTTCTCTTTCCGTCATCCTCACGAAAGTGGGGATCCAAGGTTAGCTAATAGATATTTTGCTTTAAAAAATACTTTTTAGATTTAACAATACTTATTCTAAAATAAAATACTTATTTTTTACCCTGGATTCCCGGTCACCTGCCCGCCAGCGGGCGGGAGCCAGGAATGACGGCGAGAGAAACGTTTAACGCTGAATCCTGTCTACTGACGGGTCAGCTGGCAAACGATTCGGCGGTCAGAAGGGATGATCAAACTATTCACCCAACTCTTGACATGTTTACAACAAAACGCTAAGATGACAATACAAACAAAAAACAATCGCAACTTAAAAAAGGAGATATTGTGTTAGCTCTGGAAAAATTGATTGGCAAAATTCCAGCTTTAATTGCTCGTTATTTAGCTAATAAAATTACAGAAGATGAAATAAGAAAAAAACTAAAATCTTTCGACGATTGGTTAATAATTTGTGAAAAAATTTATCCATCTTCACAACTTGCAGCCGACCTCATAGCTCTAGCTCTTCGAAGAATGACCGAGAAAGCGGAAACCTTTAAACAATGGCATCTTATACACAAACATTCTAATAAAGGCTCAAGGTTCCAAAAAAGAGCTTTAGAAGAAATGGCCGAAAGGGCATCCTCTCTTGAAGAATGGGCTATACTTTACGAATTAGCTACGCCAAAGACTAAGTTTATGACAACGACTCTTCAGAAACTCGGCGAATTTGAAGATGCTGAAGCTTCGGACGAATAAATCGTCCTCAACCAGAAAGGGACTCCTTGTGGAGCCCCTTTTTTTATTTTCTATTTTGTTTTTTAGATTACTCTTCTTTTATTTTAGGTTTATCTAATTGTAAAGTTTCAAAATTACCTTCGCCGTCTGTTATTTTAATCACGTCTTTATCAATTGCCAGCTGGCAGGTGCGACCTGCCAGAATAACAATTTAACAACGGGATTGCCGCATCCTCCGCCTCTCGCAAGAGGCGGGGTCATCGCAATAACACCTCTACCCTTGACAAGTTCATAAACATGTACTAAGATAATAACACAAACAAAAAGTCAATTGCAACTTAAAAATTTGGGAGGAAAAATGAAAAAGATGTTGATCTTGGTGAGTTTTTTACTCACCTTTGTGGGCTTGTGTTTTGCCCAGACAACAATCGAATGGCAACGTTGTTATGGAGGAAGTAATAGTGACAACGGATCCTCTATCCAACAAACATGTGATGGTGGATATATCATATCAGGAAACTCCAATTCCAATGATGGTGACGTGAGCGGACATCACGGCATTACTGATTGTTGGATAGTCAAAATCGATTCATTGGGCTCAATCGAATGGCAGCGTTGTTATGGAGGAAGTAACCGCGATTATGGATCTTCTATCCAACAAACATGTGATGGTGGATATATCATATCAGGAAACTCCAATTCCAATGATGGTGACGTGAGTGGAAACCATGGTTATACTGATTGTTGGATAGTCAAAATCGATTCATTGGGCTCAATCGAATGGCAGCGTTGTTTGGGCGGAAGTAATATTGATGAAGCCTTCTCTGTTCAACAAACACATGACAAGGGCTACATCGTGGCAGGTCATACTTTTTCTAATGATGGTGACGTGAGTGGTAATCATGGAGCCTATGATTTATGGATGGTCAAAATCGATTCATTGGGCTCAATCGAATGGCAACGTTGTTTGGGCGGAAGTAATCACGATTATGGATCTTCTATCCAGCAAACACGTGATGGTGGATATATCATATCAGGAAGCTCCAATTCCAATGATGGTGACGTGAGTGGAAACCATGGTTATACTGATTGTTGGATAGTCAAAATCGATTCATTGGGCTTAATCGAATGGCAGCGTTGTTATGGTGGAAGTGATATTGATAAAGCCTCCTCTGTTCAACAAACATATGACAAGGGCTACATCGTGGCGGGTTATACTTTTTCTAATGATGGCGACGTGAACGGAAACCATGGTTATACTGATTATTGGTTACTTAAACTTAACTCATCAGGTTCGATCGAATGGCAGCGTTGTTATGGCGGAAGCCATAGTGAATTTATGCAATCTATCCGGCAGACAACTGATAATGGATATATTGTGATAGGTTATACCGGATCCAACGATGGCGACGTGAGCGGAAACCACGGTCATAGTGATTATTGGTTACTTAAACTTAACTCATCAGGTTCGATCGAATGGCAACGTTGTTTGGGCGGATATGGAGAGGACTTTGCATATTCTGTCCAACAAGTAGCTGATAATAACTATATTATAACGGGCTATTCTGGATCCGTTAATGGCGATGTAAGCGGAAACCATGGCAATAGTGATTGTTGGATAGTTAAACTCTCTTCAGAAACGGGAATAATCCAAAATATTAAACCACAAAAATTTTCAGTCAATACCTGTCCCAACCCATTTAACTCATCAATCTACATCTCCTACTCCATTCCAACCAATCAAGGAATATCTATCGACATATACAATGTTAGTGGTCGAAAGATCAAAGCCTTCAAAAACGCAAATCAACAAGGACAAATTGTCTGGAATGCGACCGATCAAAACGGTCAATTAGTTCCTTCTGGTATATATTATGCCGAAATCCAAACTGGCAATACAACAACCAGTCGTAAATTAGTGCTCATTAAATAAAAATCGAAAAAAGTGACTCCAGGTGGAGTCCTTTTTTATTTTTATTGTTTTAAAACTATTTTTTATTCCTCTTTTAATTTAGGTTTATCAAGTTGTAAAATTTCAGCTTGACTTTCTCCTCCCGTGATTTTAACCACATCTTTATCAATCTTTTGTAATTCCTTGTCAGCTGAATTATAAGCATTGACGGTTGTCGCTAAATTATTGCCAACTTTTTTAAAATACTCATCATAAGCTAAAAGATGTTTTTGTAATTTTTCAACATTTTTTTGAATTTCTTTAGCATCTTTTTCTATTTTTAAAGCCCGCAAACCCTGAAGTACAGTTTGTAAATAAGCAGCAAAGGTCGTTGGCGAAACAATAACAACCTTTCTTTCATTAAACGCATAATCAATTAAACTACGCGTATTGGCTTTAATTGAACCTACCTCATTAACTAATAAATCATAATAAATTCCTTCAGCTGGAATATACATAAAAGCAAAATCAAGTGTCCCCTCTTGTGGACGAATATATTTAGCAGTTTCATCAATGCGTTTTTTTAAATCATCTTTAAAAGATTTTTCTAATAAACTTTTCTTTTCCGGATCTGTCTCATCAATAATGCGCCGATAATTTTCTAAAGAAAATTTAGCATCAACTGGCAATAAATTATCTTTAATTTTAACAACCGCATCGACTGCTTCACCGTTTTTAAAGTGATACTGCATTTCAAAAGCTTGGGGTGGTAAAATATTATTTAAAATCATTTCTAATCCAGCTTCTCCCAAAGAACCACGATTCTTTGAATTGGTTAAAACCTTTTCTAAATTTTTTAATTGTTCAGTGAAACCCACAACTTGTTTATTTGTTTCCTGCAACTCAACCACCTTTTCAGTTACACCTTTAATTACATTTAAACTTTGGGTAAACTGATTCTGCATTTGACGACTTGATTCACTTAATTTACCATCAACTTCTTTGCGCATCTCACTTAGTTGATTTTGTAATAATAACATTGATTCTGGTTTTTCCTCTGGTTGTTGATTTTTTTTAAATTGCCAAAAAAGCGCTGTAAAACCAGCGATTAAAATTAAAATAATAATAATTGAAAATATATCCATAAATTTATAAATCCTAAATACTAATATTAAAAAATTAAATTAACTTATTCAACAATAATTCCCTCTCCGATTTTATCAATCCCAGCTGCATTGCCCTCATCAGTGTCAATATGCATTCGCAAAACATAACCCAAGCCTACTCTAATTTTAACATGATGAAAAGTTAAACCACGATTATTATAATTAACCATCACTGAAACTTCTTGACCATTTTTTAAATTATAATTTTCAGCATTTTCAACATCAGTATGAATATGTCTTTGAGCTATAATTACTCCCTCCTTTAATTTAACACTTCCCTTTGGTCCAATTATAGTGACGCCAGGCGTGCGCACTAAATAGCCCGACAAGCGTAATGGCGGATTTAATCCTAGTTTAATTGAATCTGTTCGCGAAACTTCAACCTGCGTTTGATCACGTAATGGCCCAATAATTCTGACGTTTTTAAATTCACTTTGATTCGTTTTAATTATGACTGTTTCTTTGCAAGTAAAATCTGTTTTTTGAGATAATTGTTTTAATTTGTGCAATTTATAACCATCGCCAAAAAGCTTGTTTAAATCTTTTTGACATAAATGAGCGTGCCGAGCTGAAACTTCAATAATTATTTTCATATTTTTAATTCTGCTTTAGTTAATAATCCGTTTTGAGCTCCCACTTGTTTTAAAACTGAAAAACTATTTTTCGTACCGGCTTGCAAAGATTTTTTAAAATTTACACCCTGAATATACTGACTCAAAAAACCCGAGGCCAAGGCATCTCCAGCACCAGTCGTGTCTTTAGCTTTAATTTTAGCAACTGATTGAAAATAAATTTCACGACCATCAAAGGCATAAGCGCCATTTTCTCCATCAGTAATAACAACAATTTTTGAGCCATGAATATACAATTCTTTAAATAATTTTTCAATCTCTCGTGTTTTTACTCCCAGAGATAAAACCAATTCTATGGCTTCATCTTTATTTAAAAATAAAACTGAGGTTTTTTCTAAATACTTCTTTATTTTTTTATAACCAGCAGAAATTTGTCGACTACCAGGATTCCAAGCTATTTGATATGTTTCTTTGGGGTTAAAAATTATTTTTAAAATATCTTGCCAATTATCACCGCTCAATGATGAAACAAAAACCCAACTGGGACTTATTTTTTTAAAAACATTTGGTGTGACTTGTAAATAATTATTTGCTCCGCGATATAGAAAAGCCACATGCTCTCCAGTTTGCTTTAAAGCTACAATAAAAGAAAAACCACTACCATATTTATTATCTTTTTGAATCCAATCTATTTTCACCCCCTGTTTTTTTAAATTTTGAATAATTTGCTGACCATAACCATCGTCGCCAACTCTAACCAAACAAGCCGTTTTTAAGCCTAATTTTTGAATACCAACAGCTACGTTAGTTGCCCCGCCACCAAAAGTAAAACAACTATCTTTAATACTAATCTTAGCGCCATATTCAAAACCCAACCATTGTTGACGAGTTAAATCTTGCGAAGTTTTAATAACTTTCCCCTCATTAGAATAAAAAGTGATGTCTAATGCCCCACCGCCAATAGTTAATAAATCAATTTTTTGTTTTTTTTGAGACATATGCTTTATTCTTTTTATCATATTATCATATTTAAAGCCCACACACATTTGTCATCGCCTCACAATCAAAAGCGCTAATCATACAATCAACCTTTTCTAAATTCCAAGCTCGACATTCTACCAAACACGATTCATATCCTTCATTAAATAAACTTTCAGTTGCGTTGGGAACTAAAGTTAGGCAAGCTGTAACATAATGACCACAAGCCGCCTCGCAATCATTAGTTGGCTCTGATAAATTTGGCTGTTCAGATTCTAAAATATTTTTAGATATAAATTCTA
Source organism: Patescibacteria group bacterium (assembly GCA_028707495.1). Classification (NCBI taxonomy): domain Bacteria; species Patescibacteria group bacterium. Next base: position 64,448 of record JAQWAS010000003.1, on the reverse strand, counting down.
AAATTTCTGATATTTCTTCGCAATTATCAGCTTCTCTAATACTTTCTTTAGTTTCCTCTCGCCAATCAACACACTCATTCTTACATTCATTAATATCAATTAATTCTGGACACGTTTCTTTAATTTCTAAACATAATTCTTGACAATCTTCGTCAATTAAAACCTCAGTCTCTGGAATTTCAACTTTTTTACCGCAACCGCTGAGAGATAAAACTATAACCAACATAAATAAAACGAATAATAATTTTTTCATATTTTAGTAATTAAAAAATAATTTATATATTAACATTATACTATATTTAAAAATTTTAGAAAAGAAAAAAAGAACGTCTCGAAAAACATTCTTTTTTTATAAAAAACTACTTACTTTTTTTCTTTCTTTTTTCCTCAAGCATCTGTTTCTTTATTTTTAATCTTTTCGCAGTTTTATGAGGATGGGTTGTTTTAACACCACCAAGTGCTTTTGCTCTTTTAGCCATAAAATTAAATTTATATTTAGATTTAATTATTATACTATATTTAAAATTTTTAGGAAAGAAAAAGGGCGTCCTCGTGAACGCCCATTTTTGCAGAACCGATCGAAATCCAAGAATTAGGATAACTCCAAGGGAAGAGTTAACTTGATTCCTTAGCTTTCGATATCGACGGTTCCACTACCAATCCCTTTTTCATGTTACCTCCTTCGAAGGTTGTTAAAGGGCTTTGTTTTAAAAAATACATTACTTATTAAGTATAATATATATATATATAATCAAGTGGATAAGTTTATTTTAATAAAAAATTAATCACTCACCCAATTGAATAAATGTTTAAAAAAATAAAATGAGGTTTAATTTTAAAATTTAAAAAACGCTTGAAGCGTTTTCTAAATTGGCTCGGGGGGAGGGAATCGAACCCCCATTGACAGGACCAAAACCTGCTGTCCTACCATTAGACGACCCCCGAACGTATTGTCATTCCCGCGTAGGCGGGAATCCAGTGTTTAATTGGTATAATAAATTTTTAAAGTAAATCATCGTATAAATCTCTCCAGTGTGAATTAAATTCTTCAATTAATCTAATCTTCCAAACTCTACGCCATTTTTTAAGTTGTTTCTCGCGTTCTAAAGCTAAATTAATGTCATTATATTCTTCATAATAAACTAACCTATTGATTTTATATCTTTTTGTAAAGCTATCTACTACGCCTCGTTTGTGCTGATAAACTCTTTTCTTAATCTCTGAAGTTACTCCTACATATAAAGTACCATTGCGTTGACTAGCTAGTATATACACATAATACTTTTTTCTAAAAAACATTTTATATGACTAATTTTTGTTTTATTAAATTTTAAGCCTGAACTGATCTACCCTGGATCCCCGCCTACGCGGGGATGACACTTAGATTGATAATTGTAAAAGAAGAGAAGGTATTTTAAAAAAGTCTTTTGTAAATCTCACGGGATTCTATATGTTTCACTCACTACGTTCACCTGCTCCAGAATGACAGTTTTTAATTTTATCAAAAATTATTCTCCGGTTTTCAGCACCAACAATTCTAAATTTAGCTGTGGTATTAAACTATAATCTATTTTATTATACGTGTCAAGCGTTAAATCTAAAACTTTAATTAAATCCTCTTTTTGAATTTGCTGACTTAATTCTTTTAATTGTTCCTCTTTCTCTTTATCTAAACCGATGCCAAATTCTTTTAAATTATCATTTATTTGAATCAACATCATTTTACGTAAAACCTCAATCATGTCAGTTATAAAAGTTTTCAAATCAACCCCCTCCTCTACCATATGATTGATTAATTCAATAGCTGCTTGACTTTCTTTTTTAACTAAATGCTCCATCATTTGAATAACCAATTTAAAATCTGAGCGTGGCAAAACTAAATCTAACTGTGCCATACCAATTTCCTTCTCTCCTAAAGAAAAAACTTTTTGTAATAAACCAATTGCATCACGCACCGAACCCTCTGAATGATAACTAATATTTTCTAAGACTTCTTGATCTGTTTTAACTTTTTCAGCTTGGGCAATCGTTTGCAACATTTTAATAATATCTTCGGTTTCCACGCGCTTAAAATCAAAACGTTGGCAACGCGAAATAATAGTTTCGGGAATTTTATGAATCTCCGTGGTGGCTAAAATAAAAATAGCATAAGCCGGGGGTTCTTCTAATGTTTTTAATAAAGCATTAAAAGCCTCCGTCGTTAACATGTGAACCTCGTCAATTATAAAAACTTTATATTTACCATGACTAGGACTAAAACGCACCTGATCGCGTAATTCACGAATTTCATTAATGCCACGATTTGAAGCTGCGTCAATTTCAATTAAATCTAAAAAATTTCCTTGATTAATCGCCGAACAATTAGCACACTCATTACAGGGATTTGCTTCATTTTTTTTCCGATTTAAACAATTTAAAGATTTGGCTAAAACCCGAGCAGTAGTTGTTTTACCAACTCCACGCATTCCAGCAAAAAGATAAGCATGAGCTAATCTACCACTTTTAATTTCATTTTCAAGCGTTAATTTAATATGTTTTTGGCCAACGATTTCATTAAAATTTTGTGGCCGATATTGTCGATATAAAACTGCTGACATAAAAAAAATAAATAAATTTGTTTTTTAATTTTTTAAAAAATATATTACCAGTCCTGCATCAAATCACTAAAAATTGATTGTCCGTCTTTTAATGTTTCTATTTGATCTGACTTGATTAAATTCTCAGGCGCCGAATCTAGATTACCTTCTTCTTGAAGTTGTTTAAGTTTTTCATCTAAAATAACAGCTGGAATATCACCAACGCGTTCTAAAATGTTCTCTAAAGCGGCCCATTGACTGATTTTACTCTCTGGTAAAACTACAATGACTTCATCGCCCGTTTTAGCTTTAAAATAAGTTACACTCGCTGTTAAAATTTGATAAAGCTTGCCTTCAACTAAAACATAATAATCTCCAGTTTCTTCATCTTTAATTAAAGTGCCACGCAATCTAACTCTTTTTTGTGGAGAAATTTGTTTATAAATAAAAGTACCATCAGCTTCAATAGTTAATTTTAAAATATCACCTTCAACCAATTTTGATTTTGAAGCATAATTAACCGGCACGCTGTAATGTTTACCGTCAGGTCCAATCATTTCCTGTCCAGTAAAAACTCCTTCGATAATTTTATGATCTCCCTCTTGAATGTTTTTACCAATTTGTCTAGCTCGTTCAATGTGTTGATACAAATTCGAATCTAAATCGTTTTTTTGCGTATTTAAAACTGCCGAAATATCAGAAATATTTTTCTGCAGACTTTTGAGTAATTTTTTTAAGATAATGGTTTTATTTTCATCATTATCTAAATTGTAATTTGGCGTTTTGGCCATTTTTATTTTTATTTTATTTTTATTTTATTTTTTTATTTTTGATAGAGATAGATAGCAACTGCTTGCTCGTTGGGTTTGTCGATAATTTTGGGTTGCCAATCTAGTATTGGAAAAGCATAGGAAACAACTCGACCGCCAGATTTTAATTCTTTATCTAATTTATGAGATAACTTTTTCATGGCTTTGGCTGACAAAAAACAAATTATAACATCAGCTTCTGACACGTTTTTGTGATATAAATTACCTAATTTAACTTGGCTTCTTGACCAAACTCCGGCAAATAAAGTTCTAATCTGAGAAATTAAATATGGTAAAAGAGCAATTTCTATACCCACAACTTGAGCATCATATTTTTCAGCCGCCTCAACTAAAATTCGGCCATCCCCGCAACCCAAGTCATAAACTTTCTCATCGGGTTTAATTTGAGCCAAGTCTAAAATCCGTTTAACATCATTTTTCCACATTGGCACCCAAGGCGCTGCTGATAGACTTGCCAAGGCTGATGAGCCAACAATTAAAAAAATAGCAATCACCACCAAAACAAATAATAGATAAACCAGCATAATTTTATGAATTAGAATTTAAACCCTCTTGTATTAATTTTAGCAAATTCTCATCATTGTGCAACTGTTCAAAATCAGGTAAATTTTCGACTTTATTCACACCTAGATATTTTAGAAAATCAAAACTAATTTGATACTTAACCTGTTTATTTTCAGTTACCTCCTCTGCTAGACCCTTAATCATTAAATTCCGTAAAATTAAACTACAATTCACGCCACGGATTTGATCTAATTCTAATTTATCGATTGGCCCGCGATAAGCTAAAATACTTAAAGTTTCAATAGATGGCCAAGTTAATTCACTAGTCATTTCTTCTTTTAAAAAATCGTTCACTAATTGACTGTTATTGTTGTGAGTGACTAATTGCCATTGAGAATTGTTATTTAATAATCTAAGACCCCTATCATTTTCTTCATATTCTTGACTTAATTCATGAAGACTTTGATTTATTTTGGTTTCATCAATTTTCAAACTATTTTTAAAATCTTTTAAACTTAATGGCCGATTGGTAATAAAAAGTAAACTTTCAATTTGTGATTTAAGTGACATATTATTTTTTTCTTTTAATTAAAATTTCATCAAAAATTTCAGCCTGTTCAACTTCAATAAAACCTTGTTTATTTAATTCTAGAATAGCTAAAAAATTTACAATTGTGTCTAATTTTTCTTTAGCTAATAAATGGCTAAATTTTAGTTTAGTTTGAGTTAAAATAATCTCTTTAATGTGTTTAATTTTTTCTTGCAGAGAAATTAATTTTTTTAGTGTACGTTGAGGTAATTTAATGATCGGTTGAATATTTTTTAAAACCGATTCAAAAGCCATTTTTAATTTTGGGAGGTCAACGTTTTTGGGTGGATAAAAGCCCTGAATTTTAACATTGATTTTAGTGCGACTAAAGGCCAACTGACCAGTTTTAAGTATTTTATCAATCTTTTTAGCGGCCTCTAAATATTGCCGGTAAATTTTTAACTGTTTTTCTAAAGCCAATTCGTCTTCATCGTTTTCATCGCCATTTAAATCTAAGTCTGGTAAAATCAATTTTGATTTAATATATAAAAGTCTCGCAGCTACCATTAAAAAATCAACTAATTCTCCGGTTGTAATGTTGTCGGTTTGGTTGATGTAATTTAGATATTGATCAGTAACTTTAAATAACGACACCTGACTAATATCTAATTCTTCTTCTTCGATCAATTTTAGTAGTAAATCCAGGGGTCCCTGAAATTGCTCTATTTCAACTTGATAGGCCATATTATTTTTTAATACCAAAACTGCCCGAAACCGGCTCAATTAATTTAACAAAATCTTTAGTAGTTAAACGTAACGATTGATTAAAATTCCCCGACTGTAATAATAATTTGGGGTTCTGAATTAATTTTTTTTCTAAATATACTGGGGTTTTGTATAAAATACCAAAGGGTGTGATTGCACCTGGTTTGATTTTGAATTGTTTAACCATGTCCTTTTCTGTCGCAATACTAACTTTTTTTGCACCGATAATTTTTTTCAATTTGGTAAAATCTAATTTTTGATCACCGCCCAAAACAACCAAAATGTAATTTTTGTCTGCCTTAATCACTAAAGTTTTGGTAATTTCCTTGGGCTTAATTTTTAAAGTCTGAGCCAAGTCATAAGCCGTAAAAACTGTTTTGTGTTCTTTAATTTCATATTTAATTTTATGTTCATTTAAAATTTTAATCAATTTATCAGAAATTTTAGTTTTAGGCATTTTAACCTTAGATTTTTTATTACCAACCCTTTTTACCTGTTTCTTAATTTTAACTTTTTTATTAACCTTTTTAATTGGTTTCTTTTTTATTTTAACAATTTTCTTTTTAGGAGTTATTTTTTTCTTAATAGCTTTTTTTTTGATTGTTGTTTTTTTCTTTTTAATTGGCATAAATTTTTATTTTAAATTATTTAAATTTTAAACGGTAATTTTTTCTGTTCGCCAAGCAATTTCTTGGTTAATTTTCTACCTTCAATGGTTAATTTGATTTGCCGTAAATATAATTTATACTGCGTTTTCTCGCCAAAACCAATCAACAAGCCCTTATCAATTAAACGTTCAATGCTTTGAGTTATAATTCTTTGTTGATCTTCTGTTTTGGGCGCTAGCTGACAATTTTCATAAAACTTAACTAAGTCACATCGGGGATATTTCCCCTTTTTACTCAAATAACAATCTATCAAAATAAATTTTTGGAGCTTAGATAAGTACATAAAATTAACTCAAAGCTTAAAACTCAAATGTCAAATCTATAACAACTTGACCTTATTAATTTCCAAAGTAAAATCATAACCTAAATATTCTGCTGACTTACGACAATAAACCATGCGTTGAGTAAAAATTTCAAAATATTCCATAATCGGCACAATCTGCATATCAATTTTTAAAGATAATTTGATTTCTTTTTTCTTAGCATCAATTTTTAAATTACTTTGCGTAGTAGCATAATTAACCCGATCATGAATGTCATGTTTAATTTTATTTAATAATTTAGTCGTCACTCGCGAACGATGAACATCTGATTTATCTGCTAAAACCACAATGGCTGAAATTTTGTTTGACAATTTCATTTCGTCTTTATCATGATTCGCAATAGCTTGGATAATTAAACCTAATTCATGTGGTTCGGCTTGATTTAAAAATAATTGTGAAAATAACATCGCCCCCCAATAATGATGTTGCGTACGACCCAAAAAATTACCCATATCATGACAATAACCAGCAATAGCACACATTTCCTGCTCTGATTTTGATAAACCAATTACTTGGGCTACGGTTCTGGCTCGATCAGCTACTAATTTAGCATGACGAAAACCATGCTCTGTATAATCCTCAACATCTAAAACCTCTCCCGTGCGATTAATAAATTCCTGTACGTAAGGATTCTGTATAACTTGTTGTAATGTTAATTTCATAAAATTGTAAAATTAAATTTTTTTATTTTTTACTTTTTAAATTTAAATCTCCCCACTGTTTTTCATCAACTTCGCTCGGAGCATCCATCATTAAATCTTTAGCATCGGTAGTTTTGGGAAAGGCCATGACTTCGCGGATATTCGGTTCGCCAGCCAATAACATTAAAATTCTGTCCAAACCCGGGGCAATTCCGCCATGTGGTGGCGCACCATACGAAAAAGCTTCTAACATATGACCAAATTTTTCTTGAGCTTCTTGTTCGTCAATGCCAACTAATTTTAAAACTTTCTTCTGAATTTCAGCATTATGAATCCTAATACTCCCCCCACCCACCTCATAGCCATTACACGCTAAATCGTGTTGCCAAGATTTAACCTTGGCTGGATCAGTGTCTAAGAGTGGAACATCCTGTTCTTGTGGCATAGTAAAAATATGATGATGCGGGTCCCATCTATTTTCTTCTTTATTAAATTCAAACATCGGCCAATCTAAAATCCACACAAAAGCCATTTCTTTGGGATCGTTTTTATCTTTACGTAAATCTGGTTTATCAGTACCATATTTTTCCATCGCTTCTTTATAAGTTAAACGCTTGAACGGTTTAAAAGTTAAATGACAATCCGTTATTTGTTCAACTAATTGAGTAAATAATTCTTCAGCTAAATTTAAAATATCTTCTTGATTACAAAAACTCATTTCAATATCCAATTGGGTAAATTCTGGCTGGCGATCACCTCGCGAATCTTCATCACGAAAACAGCGCGCGATTTGAAAATAACGTTCAAAGCCCGCCACCATCAATAATTGTTTATACTGTTGTGGCGACTGTGGCAAGGCAAAAGCTTTACCCGGATATAATCTCGATGGGACTAAATAATCTCGTGCACCTTCTGGTGTAGATTTAGTTAAAATTGGTGTTTCAATTTCATAAAAACCTTTTTGACCCAAAAAATCACGAATAAATTTAATAACTTTATAGCGTAAAATTATATTGCTTTTAACTTTGGGACGACGTAAATCCAAATAACGATATTTTAAACGCAATTCTTCATTTACATCCTTAAATTCATCTTTATTAATTTCAAACGGCAGGGTCTGGGCTTTATTAATTAATTTAATTTGTTTAATACTAATTTCAACTGCGCCAGTCGCCGAATCTTTTTTAACTTGATTGTCTGGCCTTTGATTTACCTGACCAATTATTTCCACTACATCTTCGGCGCTTAATTTTTTAGCTTCTTCAAATGCTTCCTTATCTTCATGCCAAGTTACACATTGAACAATGCCCGTCACATCGCGTAATTCAATAAAAATAATTTTACCCTTATCGCGTTGAAAATGCACCCAACCCTTGAGTAAAACTTCTTGATTAATATTTTTTATTGTATCTATAATGTTTGTTCGTTGCATATTGTTAAATTTAAATTTTATTTCTAAAAAAATCCACCACTGGCTTAATATTCTCCGCGCAATTTGACGGTAAATTATCAATATCATGCCATTCAAATTCTGTAATATCTCGTCCTGCTTGTGGCTCACCATTTATAATCTCAGCTAAATAGTGAATTAAAATTAAAGTTTCTTTTTTATCCCCCACTTCCCTATTTAAAATAATTATATACGGCTCACTTTTTAATTCTACATCAACATTTAATTCTTCTTTAACTTCTCGAATGGCTGTTTGTTCAAAACTTTCATTAGATAAAACCTTACCACCGGGAAATTTCCAAAAATCATCATCGTGTTTATCTAATAAAACTTTATTATCTTGAATAATAACTGGCCCCGAAGCAATCGTAATTAATTCCTCTTCGCCTTGAAGATTAAAAATTTTTAAATGTTTAAATTCAGTCATATTTTTTTAATAATAACACTTTCATTATATCAAACTCTTTAAAAATAAAAAAGGGCGCAACCTGTGCGCCCCTATTAGCCTTGTCAGCACTCAAGTGCCTAGGCGGAGATAACCTCGATGCCCATAATTAGAATGGGCGGTGATCTTCTCATAAAGACCTCCTGGGTTAAAATGAACGGTTAACGATAGCCATCGCTTTTAAAGCAATTGCTATTTACAATGTTGCATCTTTGGGGTTCTCCTAATCGCAGGATACTATCCGATGCTAAGACCGTCTGAGACAAATAGAACCTTTTTCATACGAACCTCCTTGTTCAAATTAAAGAACTATACTTTGACACCTAGTGTCACCCAATACTAATCCATTCTTTTCTCATAATTTTCCTTTCTCAAAAATTAAAGAATAAATTAACGCTATTAATTTTATCATATCAAAAATATAAAAAATTTCAAGTGAATAAACATCTTTGCATTCTCTTGTTATTTTGTTTATATGTTTATATGTTTAGATGTTATTAACAATTGACTATTTATCTGAGTACGTTTATAATTATGTTAAGTTTTAATTTTATTAATGAATAATCAATCTTGTGTTGGTCATCCCAGCACTAACTCATTAACCGAGGCGGATTCAGACGACCCCGGGGATAATCAAATTTCAAGAACCTAAATTTTTATGGTCTAGGTTCTTTTTTAATTTTAATTTTTTAAAATGAACAATCATTTCAATCCAACATCTTATGCCGATCAAACTTTATTATTAGTTAATACTGGTTATTTTAGAAAAAGATTTATTGTCCAAAAATTAAAAAAACTCGGTCTCAAACTGGTAATTTTAAATAAAGAAAAAAATTGGGCGAGCCAATATGCTGACCATTGGATTTTGGCCGACACCAATAATCACACTGAATCCATTCAGGAGGTTGATAAGTTTATCAAAGAAAATCCTGATATTAAAATCAATGGCGTGATTACTTTTTGGGAAGATGATGTTCTATTGACATCTAAATTATCTGATAAATTTCAGTTTATTGGCATTCCTCATAATATCGCTAAAAAATTTAGAAATAAATATTTATTTCGAGAATTATGTTTAGAAAATAATATTCCCTCTCCTAAACATAAATTAATTCATTCAAAAGAAGATCTTGAATATGTAGCTCAAAATTTTAATATGCCATTGGTCATAAAACCAACCTATGGATCAAGTAGTGCCTTAGTAATTAAAATTGAAAATGTTGATGAATTAAAAAATATTTATAAATTTGTCAAAAAAAATATTTCAACTTCCGTCGAATCAGCTTTAAATAATGGCTTAGATATTTTGATTGAAGAATATATCGAGGGTGATGAAGTTGATATTGATATTTTATTACAAAATGGCAAAATAAAATTTTATTCTATCTCAGATAATTATAAAACTAACGAACCATTTTTTATTGAAACTAAACATACCATCCCATCAAGCCTGCCCGAAAATGATCAATTAGCCTTAATTCAATTAGCGGATGAAACTCTAGAAAAATTAGGCGTGCAAAACGGTTGTATTCACTTTGAAGCTAAGTCAACCCACAATGGTCCGGTTCCCCTGGAAGTTAACTTGCGTATGGGTGGCGATGAAATTTATTCTTTTATTAAAGAAGCCTGGCATGTAGATTTAATTGAAAATGCCGTTAAGATAGCTTTGGGAATTTATTTGCCTAAAATTTATAAACCCGAAGATCCCTATACTTATTTATGCGAACAAGATTTTCTGGCAGATTATTCTGGTGCTTTAGTTCAAATTAATATTGATCCAGAGTTAAAACAAAAAAAATATTTAAAAGAAATTAACTTTTTTAAACAAATTGGTGATCCAATTTTAGCTCCACCAGAAGGTTATGAAAATTTGGGATGGATCTCTGTCACCGGAGAAAATTTATTAGATGCTCAAGATAATCTAAACGAAGCTATTAAAATGGTTCATTATGAAATCGCCAAGTTTGACCCAGCTTCATCAATTGGTAAAACATCGCGTAAAAGTAGATTTTCATTTTCTGCTTTAAATAAAGATATTATTATTGGTCATAGTAAAATCGAAAAAATTCGGCGCATGAGTATTCAAAACCAACGCAATTTAAAAATTGGCATTGCTTGTAATCTGTTTGATGATAACACTAGTGAAGTTGAAAAAGATTTAACTTCAGTTGGAAAAAATATTGAAAAAACTTTATTAGAGCGTGGTTATCAAATTAGTTTTTTTGATTTTAATAATGTGGGTCAAGTGGTTAATGATTTAAAAAATAGCGAAATTGATTTGGTTTTTAATGTTTGTGAACGCATTAATAATTCCAGTTTATTAGAGCCTCACGCCGCCGCTATCTTAGATTCTCTGCAAATCCCCTACACCGGATCCAATCCCTTTACCCTATCTTTGTGTATTGATAAAATTCGAGTAAAAAAATTATTAACCTATCACAATATTCCCACGCCTAAATGGGATTATGTGTATGATTTAGAAGATGAAATTCGTGATGACTTTAAATATCCATTAATTGTTAAACCAGCTAACACCGATAACTCTATTGGTATTACTAATAATTCGGTCGTAACCAATCCTCAAGAATTACAAAAACAATTACGTAAAATTTTGATCGATATTGGCCGACCAGCTTTAATTGAAGAATATATTGAGGGCGATGAATATGATGTTTCAATTTTAGGGAGCGAAGAAGATGATCTTAGAATTTTACCACTTTCACGTTCAATTTTTGATAATATGCCTCAGGGTTATTGGCATATCTACCCCTTTGAAGCTAAATGGAATGAAGACCAAGCTTATAACACTATCATTCGCCAACGACCACCACAAAACATTAGTCATAAATTGGCCGATCTCTTGGGTGAAATTGCTTTAGATACTTATAATATTTTAGACTGTCATGATTATGGCCGAGTTGAAATTCGAGTTGATAAAAATAACAATCCTTACGTCTTAGAATTAAATCCCAATCCATCAATTAATTTTGGAGACTGCGTACCCGCTTCAGCTGAATTAGTTGGCATGGATTACGGCGACTTTTTGGAAGAGATTATCCGTCTAGCTATCAAACGCTACAAAGAACGTCCACCCTATTATCATCTCCAACCTAATATTATTTAAAATGTCTAAAATTAATTTTGAATGTATTCACGACTTGCCAACAGCCAAACAACTCTGGCTAGAATTCAGTCCAGATAAAATTATTTATGATAATTGGGATTTTCGCTATTGTTTTTATCAAGATAATCAATTTGATTTATATTTTTACGTTGGCCAAATTGACGGTAAAAATATTGGCTTATTGCCTTTACAATTTAATACTCGCCGTCATTGTCTAGAATTTTTTGGTAGTGCTTATATGGAAGATAATCAAGTTTTTATTAAACCCGAATATGAAAAATATATTCCTGAATTTTATCAACTCATCAATCAACAGACTCAATTAGAAGATATTATCGGTCGTGACAGCTTCACTCAATCTTTAGAATTGTTAGAATATAAGTATGTAGCTGACTTGTCTGATGTTAAAAATTTAGATGATTATTTAAAAAAATATTTTCGCAACAAACGTCGCAAAAATTTATTAAAAATTATTGAAATAGTCGAAAATAAACAACCCCAAATTTTTTACGATCAAAAAGAGGATTTATCAAGATTAATGGAACTCAATCGTAAAAATTTTGGCGAAGAATCAAGTTTCAGCGATCCACTCTTTACTAAAGTCTTTGACTATTTAATGTCGATTAATTTGAATTTTCATTTAATTACTATTGTGATTAATAATATTAAAGAGTCTGTTTCTTTAGCAGTTAAATATAAAGATACTTATACCTATATGAACGCTGGCACTAATAAAAAAGACCATCCGAATTTAGGGTCATATATAAATTTAAAAAATATTGAACTGGCTATTAATTTGGGTTGCAAAACGTTTGACGCCGGAGTTGAAGATTTAGGCTGGAAAGAAAAATGGCATCTAGACAAAATATCACAATATAAATTTTATAAAGATTAAAAATGCATAAAAAAAATTAAAGAATGGCTTTGGCGTTATCTACCCGCTAATTTGTCCGCAACCATCTGCACAACTTTAGGAGCCTCTTTGATTTATTTAATTACAAAGAATAAAATATTAGCCGCTTACATGGGAACTATCGGAGATAATCTTGGTTATTATGGTTTTATTTTTGTTCGAGATATTATACAATCCAGAAAACCTCAAAAACAGAATTGTCAGTATAATCTAAAAAGTTTTATAAAAAACATTAGAAACATAGTTATCGAATTTGGACCGGCTGAAATTATAGATAGTTTGTTAATTAGGCCAGCGTGTATGTATTTTTTTCCATTGTGAATTAATAATTATAGTTTAGGTATAATTGCGGGTAAATATGTGGCTGATTTCGTCTTTTATATCCCGACTATTACAGCTTATGAATTAAGAAAAAAATATTTGAAAAATTAATATTATTTAAATTTAAAAAGACTCCTCTTAAATTAAGGAGTCTTTTTTTATATATATTTACGGTCGCAATCTTGTCAACATCCTAGGGAATGGAATTGTTTCTCTGACATGTTTTAACCCACACGTCCAAGCTACAATTCTTTCTAAGCCATAACCAAAACCCGAGTGTGGCACTGAACCATACTTTCTTAAATCTAGATACCAACCGAAATCTTTCATTGGTAATTTATGATCTTGCATGCGCTTTAATAAAATTTCATAGTCATCTTCCCTTTGCGAACCACCAATAATTTCACCATAACCCTCAGGAGCTAATAAATCATCACACAATGCTAAATCTTGATCTTCTGGATCATGTTTCATATAGAAAGCTTTCATTTGGGCTGGGTATTTTTCAACAAAAATAGGCCGATCATATTGTTTGGTTAATAATGTTTCGTCAGCCGCACCTAAGTCCTCTCCTAATTTAATTTTTGAACCCAACTCCCCTAATTTTTTAATCGCTTCTTTATAGGTTAAACGGTTAAACGGTTTATCAATTTTTTCTAAAAAGCTAATGTCTCTTTCTAAAATCTGCAAATCTTCTATGTTTTTTTCTAAAACTCGTTGTAAGATATGATAAATTAAGTCTTCTTGGACTTTCATGTTTTCTTCATGTTCCGCAAATGCCATTTCGGCGTCCATCATCCAAAACTCTGTTAAATGCCGTCGCGTTTTACTTTTTTCAGCTCTAAAAGTTGGTCCAAAGTCAAAAACTCGATTATGACTAAAAATAGCTGCTTCAATATACAATTGACCACTTTGTGATAAATAGGCCTTTTCCTTGCCAAAATAATCTACCTCAAATAAAGTTGTCGTCCCCTCGCAAGCCGTAGGAGTTAAAATAGGTGCATCAATTTTAGTAAAACCTTGTTGATTAAAATATTCATATGTCGCGTTGATAATTGTGTTACGAACTTTTTGAATAGCCCATTGTTTAGATGATCTCAGCCATAAATGCCGTTGATCCATTAAAAATTCTGGACCATGTTCTTTTTTACCAATCGGATACTCTTCGGCAATTTGGATTAATTTTAAATCCTTAATTTCTATTTCATAACCATAAGGCGACCGTTTTTCTGATTTAATTTTGCCAGTCAGAGTTAAACTGGTTTCTAGGGTAATTTTTTGACAATCCTCCCAAACTTTAGGTGAAACGCTATTTTTAACTACGACACCCTGCACCAAACCAGTACCATCTCTGAACTGTAAAAAATAAATTCCACCGGATGAACGGTAATTAAAAATCCAACCTTTGAGAGTCACCTCCTGATTTAAATATTGTTCTACATCTTTGAGTAATATGTATTCCATAAAATTTTAAATTAGTGTTTAGTTTTTTTAATTTTTAAATCTTGGCCATATTTAGCCAAAACGATTATAGACGACTTTTTTTTAAATAATTTTTTAATATTATTAACTATCTTTGATAAATCTTTTTCCAGGGTACCAACGACTGGAATTTTTAAACTATAACCCAAAGCGTTGGCCAAACTTATGCCGACACGTAAACCGACAAACGAACCTGGTCCCTGCACAACAATAACACCCGTTAAATTTTGTAATTTAATTTTTTGTTGATTCAATGATTTATCTAAGTAAAATAAAATTTTGTCTGACTGTTTACCTTGAGATAAAATTTTAACCCGACTGACTATGCGCTGTTCGTCTAATAAAGCTAAAATTAAATATTCTCGCTGACTAGTATCAATAAATAAATACATTTTATTTGCCATTTAACTTATATTTGTCAATCAAAATTATCTTGCGTTGTTCTAAAATATTGAATAAAAATTTATCAGTTAAATCGCGTCGATATTTAAATTCATTTGGCGATAAAATAGTATAACGAATTTCTTGACCCACGTCTTTTTGAAACTTTTTCATTAAAAAATTTAATTTATTTTTGTTAAATTTACCCACAATTAAAACGTCAGTTGGACTATCACTGGAATTAACAAAAAAACCGCTTAAAACTAAAAGATTAGTTTGACCGATTTTATTTAAATCATTGATTAAAGGTTCTTGTAAGATTAAATGTGCTTTTTTTATTAAAGCCTTAATTTCCGGATATAAAACAAAGTCTCTATCAAGCTGATAATATTTTTTATCGTGTTCTCCCCGTAATTGACTTAAACTTTTTAATAAACCCAACTTTTCTAAATTATCTAATTCCCGCCTAACCGAATTAATGTGCAAATGTGTTTTTTTACCGATCTCTCTAACATAAAAAGGGCCCTCTTCATCAATGAATAGCTTTAAAATCTCTAAGCGCGCCTTTGAACCAAAAAGTTGTTCAAGCATAAATTTGAATTATTATTTTAAATATATTATAATATTAGAATATAAATATGTAAAGACATGTCTAATCAATTTTTAAATGATTTCGGTAAATTAGTTATTTATCACAAAAAAGAAAGCAAGGCTTTGGCGCAGGCTAATATTTTTTTACCGCCCAGCTCAAGCCAGTCAAAATGGGGACGTGTTTTTGTTGTTGCAAATTTATTGCTAGATAAAGAAAAAGACGTGGAAATTTTAAATGAAATTATTGAACAATTTAAAGACGACTATTACGCCTCAACCTTTTCTGATTTAGAAAAAACCTTTGAAAAGGCTTTACATAATTTTAATCAACGCTTGAGTCAACTCATTCACCAACACAATTTAACTTGGTTAAATCAAGGTAATTTTATTATTGGCGTTGTTAAGGGCAATATGGTTCACTTTAGCCAAAAGGGTGATATTCAAGCTTATTTATTACGACGCGGTATGTTTATGGATATTGTTTCCTCTTTAGGCGATAATGATAATAATGAACGAACGAATCAAACCATGTCACATTTAATTTCTGGTGATTTGAAGCTTGATGACAGCTTATTATTCTGCACTCAAAATTTATTTGATTATTTATCTCAAGAAAAAATAAAAAAATTCATCAATCAGTATACTGCCAATCAAGCCCTAGAATTAATTAAAAAAAGTTTAATTGAAATTAACAAGCAAATTTCTTTCGCTGCCTTGGTTATTAAACATCAGCCGCTACCTCAGACTGAAGAAATTTTTGATAAAAATGAAAACCCTCAGACCGCTTCGATGAAAAAACTAATTCATAAACAACAAAAAACCAGTGATATTTTACACCCGGGCTTTATAAATAATTTTGTTAAACCTAAAATATATAAATTTTTAAATCAATTTGCTCAATCTCAAGTGATTAAAAATTTTTACTCGCAAATTAAAAATTTAATCCAGAAAATCTCCTATCCAAAATGTTTAAAAAAATTTAAAAGAATAGCTTGGTTAGATAAAATCAAAACTAATAATTTTTTCCAGCATAAATTCTCTTGGTCATATTTAACTTTAATTTTTCAACCTAAAAAAATAATTCACCAACTTCAAAATAAAAAATTAAAACTTAAAACTTCGCCTCAAACTAGCAAAATTAGTTTATATATTACCCTAGGTTTAGCTTTAATTTTTATTGTTAGTTTAATTTGGTTAGGCACCAATCGTAGTTCAAATAATGTCGATTTTGAAAATATTATCCAGCAAATCGAAGAAAAACAAAATATCGCCGTTTCTGCTATGATTTATGACGAAGAAAAAGCTCGTTTACGATTAGAAGAGGTTGATCAAATTTTAAATGAATTGCCTGAAAAATTACCACGTAAATATCGCGACCAAATTCAAACTTTAAGCGAAAAAAATGCTGAACAACTTAATCAATTGCGTCATTTAGTTATCATCGACCAACCAACTGAAATTATTGATTTGTGGGCAACTGATCCATCTTTAGATAAAAATAACAAAATCGTTTTTAACGCTGGCCAACTTTATACTTGGCAACCTGAAAATTATAAAATTTATCAGATTAATTTAACCGATAATAAAATTAATCAAGTTGGTCAGGCAAATTACAATTTTAATTTAGGTATTACTGATAATAATCGCTTACTATTTTATAACGATAAAAAACTTAATCAATTTGATTCAACTAATCAACAATTAAATCAACTTGATTTTAACGCTGATATTCTAAGTGACCAAATACAAGACATAGGTTATTATCAAAATAAAATTTATCTACTTGATCCCGGTCAAAAACAAATCTTTAAATTTTATAAGACTGACACTGGCTATGGTAATGGCCAAGCCTGGCTGAAAGATGACATCGATCTTTCTACTGCCGTCTCACTAGCTATTGATGGTGCAATTTATATTTTAAATAACCAAAATCAAATTATTAAAATTTATACCGGTCAAATAGAAAATAATTTTAAAACCAATATTAAACCTGATTTAATTCAAGCAACTAAAATTTATACTCAAGAAAATTGGAATAATATTTATCTTCTAGATCCTGATTCGCAACGCTTAATTGTCTTAGATAAAGCTGGACGACTTAAAAAACAATACACTTCTAATAAATTTGACAATTTAAAAGACTTTGCGGTTGATGAAAAAAATAATAAGATATATTTACTCAACGGTAGTAAAATATATCAAATTGAAAATAAATAAAATTTTCTTAAAAAATAATCAATAAAAAAAAGACGATGCTCGCAAGCACCGTCTTTTTTGTTTGAATTCAATCTTTATTTTAAAGTCACCTTACCACCAGCTTCTTCTATTTTTTTCTTAATTTCTTCAGCTTCAGCCTTTTTAGCTCCTTCTTTTACTATTTGTGGAGCACCGTCAACTAAATCTTTAGCTTCTTTAAGACCCTTTTGGGTGATTTCGCGGACAACCTTAATCACACCGATTTTATTGTCACCAGCTGCGGTTAATTCAACGTCAAAACTGTCTTTTTCTTCAACAGCTTCAGCTCCCCCGCCAGCTACAACTCCCATCATAGCCATAGGAGCAGCGGCTGAAACACCGAATTTATCTTCTAAAATTTTAACTAATTCTGATAAATCCAAGACTGACATTTTTTCAATTTCCTCGACTAATTTTTTAAATTTGTCGGGAACTTCAACTTCTTTAGTTTCAACCTTGGACTCTTCTTTAACTTCTTCTTTTTTAGTTTCTTCAACTGGAGCTTGTTCGTCAGTTGGAGTTGTTATAGTTGTATTTTCTTCTGCCATAAGTTTATATGTTAATTATTAATTAAATTTAAGCTTTATTATCTTTAATTGCATTTAAAACGTAAACTAAATTACGTAGATTGCCTTGCAAGACATTCGCCAAACCAGAAATAGGTGCTTTTAAGCTACCGACCACTTTGGCCAATAATTCTGGTCGGGTTGGAATTTTTGCCAAGGCTTCGACCTTTTCAGCGGTGATAAATTGATTTTCAAAAATACCACCAACGATATTTAACTTTTCATGTTTCTTTTTAAATTCTGATAAAACTTTAGCTGTACTGACTTCGTCTCCATAACCGAAGGCTACCCCCAAACTTCCATTAAGTTCCTTAGTATTAACATTTTCAATCTTGTTTTCTTTAGCGGCTAAATTAAATAAAGTTTTAGGCGCAACCATGTAATCCGCTTGGTTCTTATTTAATTCTTGTCTTAATTCTTCTAATTCTTGCACGCTCAAACCATGATAATTCGAAAAAACAGCTGTTTTGATTTTAGCTAATCTATCTTGTAATTCTTGCAGAATATCTGCTTTTTGTTGTCTTGTTTTTGGCATAATATTTGTTTTAATTATAGTTTATTCTGTATTTTTACATTTTAAATATATATAATATCATTTTTTTAAAATAGATTTTAAATCCTAAATTCTAATATCCAAGTCCTAAACCTGGCCGTCATCCCCAACTTGATTGGGGATCCAGGGTTAATCCATAAATACTTTGATTAAAAAAATCTTTTTAAATTAAGTATATCCTATTCTAGGAAAAGTTTATCGCTTTCTACCCTGGATTCCCGCCTGCGCGGGAATGACAAAAAATTTAGAATTTAAGATTTAGAATTTAAAAATCTGTGGTTAAACCACAGACAGCTAGAATGAAATAAACAAAAAATAATTTTTGTTTTATTTGCCTCGGCGGGTCTTACTTTTTGCCCGCTGTCTGTGGTAATGTCTAAATTATAGCAGAATTAAAAATCCAGTCAAGTTTAGTTTTCCACAAGAAAAAACTCCAAAAATATCTAAGATTTATTTCTAAATTTGAAATTTAAAATTTCTTTGATATTTATAATTTGGATTTTGCAATTTACTAGTGTATCCCCTCTTTCTTTTCCCGAATAAAATAGCGCCATTGTTCTAAAATTTCCGCAAAAACTACAAACGGACTATCAACTAGAATCACAAAGAAAATGCCGATAACGTTATATTTTTGCCATTTACCAGCTAACCATTTGCCAAGATAAATGATTGGTAAAATAAACGGATCAGAAATAAAAGTCCAAAAACTTTCTCTGGGTGGACGCATATGTAATTCGCGCGATCGTTTACGAATAATGGAGCCAGTAAATAAAATTAAGGAAGCAAAAATAACAAAAATAAAATACGATGGCAAAGGAAAGTGTAATTTATTTAAAAACCAAATCATTCCACCTAAACAAACTACAAAACTTAATAAATACAGGAAACCAAAAATAAATTTTAAAATAATATTTTTCCCCTTATAACTTTCTACTTCAACTCGACCCAATTGATCGTTGGCATATAAAATTTTCTTAGTTTCTTCCCAAATAAGCTCAAAATTATTTGCTGGCGGTTTTTTAATAATGAAAACCAGAAAAGCCATCAATAGAGTTGGCACAAAAATGTCCGCCACCATAGAAATTAAATCGAATTTACCTAAAACCAATTTAGCGAAGGGAATTTCAATTGCGTATAATGAAAAAATGTTAGTAAAAAAAACCGAAATCGTACTATATAGAGCCGAGCGACCTAACCGTTTTTTTAATCCACCTAGGCGTTTTTCATAAGTTTGCCGCAATAATTCACGCATGTGATTTGGCTGAGTAATTTTTTGGTTTAACTCGTTGGGATCTTGAATAATAATATCTCCCAACAACACAAAGGGAGTATTATAGGACGAACATACATTATAAAATTTATTAGCTAATTTATGATCAAAGCGTTGTTGAATAGTATTATATAAATCAAAAACATGTTGATTAATATATTTAATATCTTGTTCTTCGTCGCTAAACCATTTGGCATAATATCTTTTTAATAAATTATAAGCCATAATCGGCCGATCAAGTTTAAATAAAGCTTGTTGAACTGCGATATAAATTTGAAGAGTTAATTCCTGACTATCTAATTGAGTTAATTGCCGTGTTTTTTCGTTGATATAAATTTTCTTTTTCATGATTTCTTCCATATAGCTCATTAAAATGCGTGCTTGGGCATAACTCCACGGATCTAATAATTCTTCTAGGTCGCAAGCAGCTATTTTAAAAATAAAATCATAAAACTGTGATTTAGTAATGCCTTTGGGTATAGTTGGTGTGTGAGTTAAAAAATAGTTATAGCGTTCAATTAATTGTTGTACTTGGTCAATTTTTGCTTTTTCAATTGAATTATTAGGAAAGTGGCCACCACGAATTAATTCTAAAACTAAGGGTTCGGCCGCTTGCTCAACGGTTTTTCTTAAAAAAAGACGGCGTTTGATAATTCTTTCAATCGCAATTCGACGCATCAAATGTTCTTCTTTCCAATCAACCACCTTACGAATATTTTCGTAAAAACTAGCTACTTTTAAACTAATTTCATCAACGTTAATTTTGGGTTTATCTTGACTAGCTTTTTGCTTACTTAATAAACCAAAATAACGCTCTAAAAATGAGCGCGTACTTTGATCAACATTTAAAATTTGACCATACGGATTAACTTTTTTAGATGAAGTAATTGTTTTTAAAAACATATTTATAAATATTTAGCCTTGTTAATTTTGTGTTCTTCAAAATTTCGGCTAAAAATTGCTTCTCCCTCTGGGGTGGTTAAAAAATATAAATAATCAGTCTCAGCTGGATAAATTGCGGCTAAAATTGAAGATAAACCTGGATTACAAATTGGCCCAGGTGGCAAGCCACGATATTTGTAAGTATTATATAAAGAATCAACTTCTAAATCTTCAATTGTTGAACGAGTATTTTGTTTGCCGGTAATATAATTAATAGTTGAATCTGCCTGTAAGCCCATGTTTATATTTAAACGATTATAAAAAATTCCAGCTACAATTTTCCGATCTTCATCACGCACCACCTCTTTCTCGATAATTGAAGCTAGGGTGATAATTTCATAAATTGACCTATTTTGTTTTTTAATTTCCTGACGCAACTCTGAAGTTAATTTAGTATTAAAATTATCCAAAGATTTACGAACAATATCTTCAATACTCGCTTCTTGATAAATTCTATAAGTATCTGGGAAAATATAACCTTCCAATCCATAATTTTTTGGCTTATCTTGTAAAAAATCATAATCCTCAGAAAAATCTTTAGGTCTAGACAAATCGTCATTAAAATTATAATTAATTCTTGGCCAACCAACTAATTCTAAAAATTCTTTTTTAGAAAACAAGCCTTGCTCTTCTAAATATTGACCAATATCATCCACTCTCCAGCCTTCAATTAGGGTGATTTGTTTTTCTTTGGCTTCAGTTGTGCTGGTTAATTTTTGGACTATTTTTTTATAACCCAAACCTGGCCTTAAATAAAATTCTCCTACCTGAAAATTAGCCTCGCTTTTTTTTAGATAAATATATACTTCAAATAAAAACTTGTTTTTAATCAAACCATCTTGTTTTAACTTAGAAGTAATTTGTTTAACTCCCTGCCCACTTTCAATAACAAATCTCTCTTGGTTTAAATTCGTGTTATTAGAAAAATAAATTAAACTAAAAAAATAACCAAGGTAAATTATTGTTAAAATAATAATTAGTAAAAAAATAAATTTGATTTTTTTAATCGACATAAAGTTTTTATAAGTAATTTTCTAAACCGCGCTTTTTTATTTCAGCAATAATTGATTTAACCTCTTGCGATCTTTCTTTGGGGCAAATTAATAAAATATCTGGCGTATCAATAATTACCAAATCTTTTATACCCAAAGTGGTGACTAATTTATTTGATTCACTGTAAACTAAATTTCCCGCGCTTTCTAGGGCAATATGTTTACCCTTAATGACACTGTCCTCCTGGCTAACACCCATCATTTCTTTCACTGCTCGCCAGTGACCGATATCTAACCATTCGAATTTACCAATCAACATTAATATCTCCTTGGTTTTTTCCATAATACCATAATCAATTGAAACTGGCTGAAGTTTGGCAAATTCTGTTTTTAAAACTTTTTTCTCATGGCGCGTACCAATGGCCGGCTGAATTTTTTTAAAAATTTTATATTGATCCGGTAAATAACGCTTAAATAAGTCTATCAGATAATCAACTCGCCAGCAAAAGATAGCTGGATTCCAAAAATAATCTGGATGAGAAAAATAATTTTCAGCCGTTTTAATATCAGGTTTTTCTTTGAATTTTTTAACTTTATAAATTTTCTCCTTACCGACTGTAAACATTTTTTCTCCCCGTTCAATATAACCATAGCCCACCTCGGGATAAGCTGTTTCAATGCCAACTAAAACGGTCTGTTGGGGATTATCTTTAACAACTTGTTCAACTTGTTTTAAAACGCGTATATATTCTTGACTATCTTTAATATAATGATCTGAATTAATTGTAATTAAAATTCCTGTTGGATCTTGCTGGTAAATTTTAAAAGCCGCTAAACCAATAGCTGCCGCCGTACCACGAGGCATGGGCTCTAAAATAAAATTAGACTGATTTAATTTAGGTAATTGCTTTTGAATATGCTTAACCTGCTGATAATTAGTACTAATTAAAATATTTTCACTTTTAAAACCTTGATTTAAACGTTCAAATGTTTGCTGAATAAGTGTTTTTTGGCCGAATAAAGCTTGCAATTGTTTGGGATATTTTTCTCGTGAAACTGGCCACAAACGCGTACCACCACCACCAGCTAAAATTAATGGATACATATTTTTTTAATTAATAATTAAAGGCACAAAAACAAAGCCTGGGTATCTTTTTTCTGTATATTCTTTTTGGTTTAATTTTTCAATTAATATTAACTCTGAGGATAAATTTTTTAATGGCATAACTAATTTGCCCCCAACTTTAAGTTGACGAAATAATTCAATTGGAATTTCGTTTCCGGCTGCAGCCACATGAATACGATCATAAGGCGCTAATTTTTTATAACCCCTTGAACCATCTGCACAAATAAATTTAACCTGTTTGTCTGAAAAATATTTTCTAACATTTTTTTCGCCAAATTCTTTTAACCCTTTTACTCTTTCAATGGCAACTACTCTACCATATTCACCTACAATTTCAGCGATTAAGGCGCTCGTCCAGCCCGAACCAGACCCAATATCTAAAATTTTATGTCCTGACTGTAAATCTAGCAATTCTAACATAAATGCCACCGTCAAAGGTTGTGAATTGGTTTGACCATCCCCAATTGGTAAAGGATAATTACCCGTCGCTTGTTTAACCAATTCCGCTGGTAAAAAATCTTGGCGTTTAATTTTGATTAAGGCTTGAATAACTTTTTTTGTTTTTAAATAACCTTGATCGATTAATTTTTGAATTAATTCTTTCATAAAATTATATTTTAAGATAATTAATTATTATTTTACAATTCAATAAAGCTACCAACCAACCAATTAGACCACCCATAATTATATCTAAGGGATAATGTACACCAACAAAAATTCTGGCTAAACCAATCAAAACCGCTAGAAAAATTAAAATATAGCCTATTTTTTTTGTTAAAAAAGTATAAACAAAAGGCCACTGTCATAGCTATAGCCGTGTGATTAGATGGCAATGATTTACTTAAATTATTAATTTGAATTAATAAATTAACTCCATGATCAACAAAGGGTCTGGGTCTAAAATAAAATAATGATGTCAAATAATTAATCGCCAAAACACTAATAATTGACATTAAACAACAAATTAAAACCCTCAAAATTATTCTATGTTTTTGTTTATTTTTATAGAATAAAACCAAAACTATCAGTAAGATGGCAAAAACCCAAATCAAATATTTAGCATTAAAAATCCCCAGATAATCTAAAATTGGATTTCGTTCTGCTAAATCATTAATTATTTTAAAAATTTGATAATCTAAATTCATAAAAAATTATTTCTGGCATTTAGGACAATAACACGTACTACGTTGTTGTTGTTTGATTTTTTTAATTCTAGTTCCACAGCAATAGCACTTTTCATCTGCCCGGCCATAAATTTTTAAATAATCATTCATTGAACCTGATCTCCCTAAAGCATCTACGTAATCGCTTGAAGAGGTGCCTCTTTTTTTAATTGCTTGCTTTAAGATCTTTTTTAAACATTGATAAAGTTTTTTTATTTCGCTTAGTTTTAAATTCTCAGCTTTACGGGTTGGTAAAATTTTAGCACAGAAACATGCTTCTTGCGCATAAATATTACCAATACCGGCAATTATTTTTTGATCCATTAGCAACGGCTTAATCGGTGTCTTGGCACGTTTTAAAATTTGATTTTTAAATTTAATTAAAGAAAAATTGCTATCTAAAGGTTCTGGTCCATATTTGTCTAAATTTTTTTCTAATTCTCGATCGGCGACCAATTTTACCCAACCAAATTGACGAGTATCATTAAAAAATAATTGCGAACCATCTGTAAAATTAAAAATAACGTGAGAATACTTGTTAGGTAAATTTTGCAAATCGTGTTTAATAGGATGCCCACCACCGGCGATTTTATTTTTATCAACGTAAATAAGTTGACCGGTCATTTTGAGATGAAAAACCAAGTGCCAATGATTATCTAAATCTAAAATTAAAATTTTAGCTCGCCGATGAACTTTAACCACTCGCCTATTTTTAACTTTGGTTATTAAATTTTTAGCTGAACCCTGAACTTGTTTAGCTAAATTAATTTTGATTGATCTGATTTTTTTATTTTTGATTAAATCAGCTAAATCTTGTTTAATTGTTTCTATTTCAGGTAATTCGGGCATAAAAAAAATTAAATTAAAGAATGGCCGGTCATTTCTTGGGGTGTTTTAATTCCCATAATTTTTAAAATTGTTGGCGCGACATCAGCCAAAATACCAGCTGGTTGAATTAAACTTAAATCCAATAAATTAACTAAACTATCATCCCTTTTCCAATCAGCACCTAAAAAAATCATTGGGACTGGATTTAAAGAATGTTCTTGATCAATTTGGCCAGTTTGTAATTTAATCATTTCTTCGGCGTTGCCGTGACTACCAAGAATAATAGCTCGACCCCTTTGTGATTGAATAATTTCAACCAAAATCCCCAAGGCTCGATCAATCGCTTCAATCGCTTTAATTGTCGCCTCTAAATTACCACTATGTCCCACCATATCAGCATTAACTAAACTTATAGCTATAAAATCATAAGTATTTTCCAAAATCAAACTAGCTATTTTTTTGGCTATTTTAACGGCTGACATTTGTGGATTTTGTTGATAGTCATCCAAATAAGGTGAGGTAACGGCTATATCTGTTTCGTTATTAAAAGGTTCTAAGCGCCGACCATTTAAAAAATACGTTGTATAAATATATTTTTCCGTCTCGGTCAAATGTAATTGTTTTAAACCTTGTCGGCTAATAATTTCGCCTAGAGTATTTTTTATTTCCGATCGATCAAAAACTATTTTAGCCTTGAATTCGCTTCCATAGTTGGTTAAAGTAACTAAATTAATTTTTTTAAAAAAATGATTACGTTGAAACAAATTAAAATTAGACTGACAGATAGCTCTCCCTAATTGATATAAACCCTGTGGATTAAAATTAAAAAATACGACCCCATCCCCATCCTGGACACCATCATAATCACCAATAATCAATGGCGGTATGTTTTCATCAAAAATATCTTGAGCATAGAAACTATTAATAGCTTTATCAACTCGATTGTAAACTTTTTCACTTTTGCCTTCAAAAATGGTCGTATAAATTTTTTTAGTTTTTCCCCATTCCTTATTGTCATTTAAAGCATAATTTCGACCACTTATTGAACAAATTTGACCTAAACCTAACATATTTAATTCGGTTTGAATTTGATCAATTAATTGCAGAGCATTCTCTTGTTCAGCTTGATAAAAATCTAAAATTAAATGCAAATTAACTTTAGCCAAACCTATTTTCTGGGCCATGATTAATAAAGCATATAAGTGATCTAAAGAACTAATTTTTCTTTGTGCTGAAATAACACCAATCAAATGCAACGTCTGATTGTTTTTTTTTATATCTAAAAAAGCTTTACGTAAAATTTTGTGAACAAAAAACGATTTATTATTAATAGCGTTATCAATTTCGATCAGTGGTTGATAAATTTTCCTTCCAGCGCCAATATTTAAATAGCTATACTCGGCTGTGCTTGGTTGACCATTTAATAAACCCACATCTTCGCCAGCTGCATTTAAAGTCAAAGTTTTATAATTTGCTAGTAAATAATCAAAATTAGGTGTTTGCGCTAAACTAATCGCATTCCCCCTAGAATCAGGAGCTATACCCCAACCATCTAAAATAATTAAACTTACAAAATTATTTATTTTTTTATTCATAAACTATATTAATAAATTTTTCCCGGTCATTAATTTGGGTTGTTCGACATGCATAATATTTAAAAGTGTTGGCGCAATATCGGCTAAAATACCAGCATTTAACTTTTTTTTCTTAAAATTTTTATCAACTAAAATAAACGGTACTGGATTAATCGAATGTTTTGTGTCAATTTCACCCGTTTCTAAATTTATCATTTCCTCAATGTTACCGTGATCGGCGGTAATAATTAAACTTACATTTTGTTTCAAGGCTTGTTTAATAATATCTTTTAAACACTTATCCACACTCTCAACAGCTTTAACCCCTGCCTGCAAATTGCCCGTATGACCCACCATGTCTGGATTGGCAAAATTGACAGCCGTGAAATCATAGATATTTTTTTTCATAACTTGAATTAAATAA
Source organism: Patescibacteria group bacterium (assembly GCA_028707495.1). Classification (NCBI taxonomy): domain Bacteria; species Patescibacteria group bacterium. Next base: position 37,232 of record JAQWAS010000003.1, on the reverse strand, counting down.
TCCTTAATCTCAAAAGCGCTCATCTCTGGCCGTTGGTCATAGCTTGATACATCTGGCGAAGCGATTCTAACTCTTTTTTCTCCAGCTACTGGCTCGGCATAGCCGCCATTGAAAAAATAAGTCATATGTGAATATTTTTCAGCTTCAGCTAAATAAAGTTGCTTTTTGTTTTTTAATAATACTGGCAAAGTTTTTTGTAAATCACGACTCGGAAAAGCAGTTAGAATATATGGCAAATCTGGACCAAAATCAGTCATCGCTACAAAACGGATATTGCGAGCAATTCTTTGGCGCTTAAAACTGTGTGGATTAATTTCCTCAAAGTTCGGCTGAACAAAAGTTTTTGTTAATTCACGAGCACGATCTGACCTTAAATTAAAGAAGATAATAATATCATCATCTTGAATTAAACCCAATGGTTTATTACGCTTAACAATTACACTTGGCAAAATATACTCGTCTGTTTGCTCCCGATTATAAGCTTTCGTAATAGCCTCTTGAGAATTATGCACCCTATCTCCCCGACCTAAAACTAAAGCATTATAGACTAACTTAATATTATGCCAATTTTTTTTACGATCCATAGCATAATAACGTCCAGTAATCGAGGCAATTTGTTCGTTAGGCTTTAATTCTTTTTCTAACTTTTTTATTAAATTTAAGGCTTCATGTTGTGACGAATCACGTCCGTCAGTAAATAAATGTAAAAAAGTATTTTTAACTTTATTCTGCCGTACTAATTCTAATAAAGCTTTTAAATGACCCGGGTCAGCATGGGCGCTCTCTGAAGCAGATAATAAACCCATAATATGACAACGAGTTTTATATTTTTTTAAGTGCTTTAAAGCTTCTTTGAAGGCTGTATTCTTAAAAAAAGTTTTATCCTTAATTGCCCGATTGATATAAACGGCATCTTGTTTAACTATTCGACCAGCGCCAATATTCATGTGCCCCGCTTCGGAGTTACCATCTTGATTGTCAGGCAAGCCTACCCGTTGACCATGCGCTATGAGTTGTGTATAAGGAAAATCACGACTAATTTGATCCATCGTCGGTGTTTTAGCTAAACTAATGGCGTTGCCCAGACCGGCTGGAGCAATTCCCCAACCATCCAGAATAATTAAAACCGCTTTTGATAATTTTGATTTTACGATTTGCACAATAAAAAAATTAATAATTAAACTCTATTTCTAATAAACGATTATATTTAGCTACTCGCTCACCTCGATTAGGCGCACCAGTTTTAATAAATTCCGCTCCACTAGCCACCGCCAAATCAGCAATAAATGGGTCTGTTGTTTCTCCTGAACGATGCGAAATAACAACTTTATAATTATTTTTTTGAGCTAATTGAATACACTCAATGGTCTCTTTAAGTGTACCAATCTGATTAGGTTTAATTAAAATTGAATTGGCCACATTCATTTCAAAACCGTGTTTTAATCTATCTACATTCGTGGTAAAAATATCATCACCAACCAACATAGATTTTTTAGTTAATTTTTGCGTTAATAAATGCCAACCCGTCCAATCATCTTCAGCTAAACCGTCTTCAATGGAAATAATCGGATATTTTTTTAACCATTGGGTATAAATCTCTATTAAATCACCACTATAAATTTTTTTGCCTTCAAAACTATATTTATCGTTTTGATAAAAAGCTGAAGCTGCCACATCTAAAGCAATAAAAATGTCTTTACCCGGTCGATAACCGGCCTGTTTAATTGCAGTAACTAAAATATCTAAAGCTTGAGTATTGGTTTTAATTTTAGGTGCAAAACCACCCTCATCACCGACCGCTGTTCTTAAATTTTGATTAGCTAAAACCTTTTTTAGAGTATGAAAAATTTCACTGCCAGCTCTAAGTTGTAAATGATATTTTTTAATACCAGCTGGCACCAACATAAATTCCTGAACATCTAAACCAGAATCAGCGTGCTGACCACCATTGATAACATTAAACATTGGTATGGGTAGTGTAGTTTTATTTTTAAATTTATAAACCTGGTTGATATATTGATATAAAGTTTTATTTTTAAGTCTAGCGGATAAACGTGCACTAGCTAAAGATATACCCAAAATAGCATTAGCGCCGAGTTGGGATTTATTGTCTGTTTTATCTAATTCAAGTAAAATCTTATCTATTTGATCTAAAGATTTATTTTTTAATTTAGGCGCTATTTTGGTTTCAATATTTTTAATCACTTTGGTTACGCCTTTGCCATGATAACGTTTTTTGTCGCCATCTCTTAATTCAACGGCTTCATGTATACCAGTTGAGGCACCAGAAGGCACACAAGCCCGGGCCTTTTCTTTACCGCTAAAAACAGTGACTTGAACAGTCGGATTGCCCCTAGAATCTAAAATTTCCAAGGCTTTAATTTGAGTAATTTTGTTATTTTTTGCCATGTGTTTTTAATTTAGTAATTATTCATTTATTATAACATGTTTTGATAAATAAAAAAACGCCCAGTTAGGAACGTTTCTTTAAATTAAATAAGAAAATTTATTTTATTAAAGGCTTAATACCTGGTAAAACCTTGCCCTCTAAAAATTCAAGCATAGCTCCGCCACCAGTTGAAATGAAAATTTTTGATGTGTTTTGCTTTGATTCTAATAATGAAACTGTTTCTCCCCCGCCAATAATGATATGAGCTGATTTATTTTTTAAAATGGCTTTAACAATTTCCTGACTAGCTTGTTTAAATCTGATATCTTCAAAATAACCTAATGGCCCATTCCACACAATGGTTTTAGCTTTTTGAATATCTTTTTTAAAATTTTCCACTGTTTTAGGTCCTAAATCTAAAATTTTATCTGTTTTACCAACCTCATTAATATATTTAATTATCGCTCGATTGTTGGCAGTTTTAACTTTAACATCAATCGGCAAAATTAATTTTTTAGAATCATATTTATTCATTTTAACTTGATAATCTGTATCAACTATTGACTGACCAACTTCATAACCAACTGCTTGAATAAAATTATTGACCAAAGCGCCACCTAATAAAACCTTATCAAACTTAGTTAATAAATTATCAATTAATTTAATTTTGGTTGAAATCTTGGCTCCGCCTAGAATAGCCACCGCCGGATGTTGTGGTTTTAAAGCTTGATTTAAATTTTGAATTTCGTCTTGCATCAATAAACCGGCATAACTTGGTAAATATTGTGTAATCGCGCTGACTGATGAATTTGCTCGATGAGACACGGCAAAAGCGTCGTTTACATATATATCAGCTAAACTAGCTAATTGCTTGGCTAAACGTTGACAATTTTTTTCTTCGCGCGGTTGAAAACGAATATTTTCTATAACTAAAATTTGACCTGGCTTTAATTCTTTAATTTTATTTTTAACTTCTTGACCAATATTTTGATTAATAAAAAAAACTGGTTGTTTTAAAAGTTGAGACAATTTTTTAGCCGTCGGCTGTAAACTTAATTCAGGTTTAATTTGACCATCAGGTCGACCCAAGTGAGAAACTAAAACTATTTTAGCTTGTTTTTTAATTAAATACTGAATCGTTGGTAAGCTCATTGCAATTCGATAATCATCTTCAACTCGACCATTTTTTAATGGTACGTTAAAATCAGTTCTTAATAAAACTGTTTTATTTTTTAAATTTTTGACTTGCTGAATTTTTTTTAACATTGAATTAAATATTGATTATAATTTAACATTTTTGCCTAAAACATCTTTCATATTAAAACCAGTTGCACTAACTTCTTGCCGGCCACCGGTCGATTTTTTTTGTTTTCTTGAAGTTGAAGATGGCCGTTCTTTTTTATTAGATCTGCCATTGTGTGATTTAGTCTCAGTCACTGGTTGTCTTTTTTGACGTTTATAATTTTTAAATCTCATTTTTGCGACCTCAGAATCTTCCTCTTTAATTTTTCTTTCCTTAGGTTTTTCTTCTGATTTTTTGGGCTGTTCGGACTTAATTTCCCTTTCTAACTCGTCGGCTATTTTATCCAACGATTCAAAGACTTTATTTTCTTTTGGTGTTAAAACTTTTAAAAAATAAACACCTTTTTTCTCGCCCGGATGAGTATCTTGAACAATTTTAACATCATAGGTCTGCCCTGGATTATATTCTGTTGTTGGCGGAAAAATAACTATACCCGTTTTATATATGCCAGCTGAATTTCTAGCCTTAATTCTATATTCCAGTTTTTCTTGATTAACTTCTTCAATTTTAACCCCTTCGATTTTTGGAGTTTCGAGCGATAAATTTTCCTGCTCAATATATTCTTTTAACTTACCAGTTGATTTAAAATCTTGACCGGCTATACTGCTTAAAACTGTTTCTAAGTTTGCTAACATTATATTGTCAGTCGTAACCGGCTCATAACGATCAAGAGCTGGTTTAATCATTTTTCGACCATTCGCCACCACCTCTGTGCTATCTAAATTTTTTTCAAGGGGCTGATCGGTTGAGGTTTGTTCTATATAAATATTTTGTTTGACTGGATTATAATTAATATACACATCACAACCATAAGCCATTGCCCCTGTCATTTGTGAAGCCATGCGACGACCAATATCTATCACAGCTTTGCCCCGAGGCGTATCAATAATAAAACCATCTTGCCCAAACTCAGTCATTAATTTTTCGGTTTCTTTGATAATTTTATACTGCAATTCCTGCGCAGATTCTAAATTTAATTGTTTAATTTCTTGCGGAGTCAATTCGTCACCGAAATCTTTGCCAGTGCTTTTTGTAAAATTTATCAATTTTTCTCTAATGTTATCTATGGTTTTATCATTTTTGTTTTGTCCACCCAAAAAACGATATAAACCAATTAAAGTTTTATCGCTTTTTTTGAATTTTTCTAAATTTTTTAAATCCGGATGGTTTAATTCATACATCTGAGTTAAAAAAGTATCAACTTTGTCAGCTATGGTTTTTTCTTGATCTTCAGATGATTCAATTTTTTGAACATTTTCTTCTTTGGAAATTTCTGATTTTTTCTCTGCCCCTGTTTCTGGTTTAATTAAATTTGGTTCCATATCGTAAGGATTTTCTGGCACACCTGCTCGTTGTCTTAAAACACTCATTCTATCCCCGACTTCTTCATAAGAAAAACCAAAATAATTTTGAGTTTGGTCTTCTTGATTTTTTAAATAACTTAAAAAATTTAAATAGCTTTTTAGTTTATAATCGGGCTGACTTAAAAATCTTTCATACGCCTCAAATAATTTATCTATATTGGGTTTAACTTCGACAAATGGAATTATTTCTTCTTCCTTTTGATCTAATTTTATATCTTTAATGGGTAAATTTGATTCTTCTATTTCTTGTGTTGAAACTAATTTTTTTTCTGAAGCCACCTCAATTGGATCAAATTTTGGTTCCAAATCTAATTCGCCAACATCTATTTTATCAGGAGAAGGCTCTATCACCGATTCAGTTGTTTTAGGTGATTCAATCTTTTCTGGCGGTTGAGATGATTCAGAATCTAAGTTTTTAATAATTTGGTCTAATTCATCACTCGTCATGTCTTCTAAATTCTCAGTCGACAATTCTGCCAAAATATCATTAATTTTTCCTTCTGACGCATTTAATATATCCTCTTCCGATTGATTCGTAAAATTGTGTTGCTCGGTTAATAATTTACCGGCTTCCAACCAATCCCACTCCTGATAGGCTTGATCACTGGCTGAATTAAATTTGCCAAATTGGTTATCAATATTTTTAACTTCCAATCCTCTGTTCATTCTTTCTTGAAAAATATAATAAGCCACCTTTTGCTGGCGCTTATATTCATCCTGCTCCTGAGTCACATCGGGATTATTTAAAATTTTATAAATAGCCTCTCGGCCTAAAACATCTATTGCTGATAAATTTTCTGGCGATGGTTCGCCTTCGCGATGTTTAAACATAGATTATTTTTAAATAAATTATCTTATCTTTTATATTAGCATATTTTAAAAAAAATGTCAACTACATCACTTCTGGAATCTCGTCGGATTTTCTTTTGACCAATAAATTTCGGCCGGTCATTTCTTCTGGCACTTTTAGACCCATAATATTTAAAATGGTTGGTGCCACGTCAGCTAAAACGCCCTGTTCTATCACATTATCTTCACCCAATTGAGGTTTTTTATCTTCATCGACGACCACAAAAGGTACTGGATTATTAGAATGTTCAGCTAATTTTTTGCCACTTTGTAAACTAATCATTTCTTCACAATTACCATGATCAGCTGTAAAAAATATTTTAAACTCATGAGCCTGAGCGACTGGGATTAACTGGCTAAGACACTTATCTAAAAATTCCAAAGCCTTGACTGTAGCTTTAAAATCAGCTGTATGGCCAACCATATCACCATTGGCATAGTTTACCACTATAAAGCTATAATCGTCTTTTTTAATTGCCTGAATTATTTTTTCTGTCACTTTGTCGGCTGACATTTCTGGCTTTAAATCATAAGTTGCTACTCGAGGCGAAGGAATTTTAACTTGATCTTCATTTTTAAAAGGTTGATGCTGACCACCATTAAAGAAAAAAGTCACATGAGGAAATTTTTCAGTTTCAGCAATATGCAATTGTTTTAAACCAGCTCGAGAGACAACTTCAGCTAATGTTTCTTTAACAATTTGAGGCTCAAAAACCACATTGACTGGCAAATTATCATCATATTTCATCATGGTTACAAAAAATAAATTAGAAATTTTAGATCTTTCAAATCCCTTAAAATCATCTGAAACAAAAGCTTTGGTTAATTGTCGAGCGCGGTCAGCTCGAAAATTGTAAAAAATAACCACATCATTTTTTTCAATCTTAATGATATCTTTTTCTTTTTTAGCAATCACTTTGGCTGTCACAAATTCATCCGTAATTTTTTGTTCATAAGATTTTTTTAAAGCCTCTTCGCCTGTCTTAAACATTTCACCTTGAGCTTGAACTAATAAATTGTAAGCTTGAACGGTTCTTTCCCAACGCTCGTCTCTATCCATAGCATAATAACGTCCAATTAATGAAACTAATTTACCAATTTTAACTTCTTTAAACATGTCCTCCAATTTACGCAAAAACATCAAACCACTGTCTGATGGTGCATCCCGACCATCAGTAAAACCATGCACACACACATCATCTTTTTTAATTTTACTTTGCTTTAAAAATCTTAATAGAGCATGCAAATGTTCGATAGTACTGTGCACCCCACCTGGACTCAATAAACCTATCAAATGAATTTTTGATTCATACTTTTTAGCATGCGCTATGGCTTGCATCAAAGCTTCATTGGTAAAAAAAGTTCCATCCATAATTGCCCGATTGATTCTAGGTAAACTTTGATAAACCACCCGCCCCGAGCCAATATTCATATGGCCAACTTCCGAGCCTCCCATTTCACCCCAATTCAAACCCACAGCCTCACCTGAGGCTTGTAAGACGCCATGTGGATAATCACGCCATAAATTATCCCAAAAGGGCGTTTTGGCTTTTTTGACGGCATTGCCTTTGGTTTCTTCCGAAATGCCCACTCCATCCATGATCACCAACATTGCTTTTTTATATTTTTCAGCCATATTTATAAATTACTAAGTATTTTTTAATCTAAAATTAATTTATTTAAATTTATTCAAGAATTTAATATAAAAATACTCAACATCTGTTATCCTAAAATTTTGAGTTGTCATCCTGAATTTATTTCAGAGCCTGCCCTGAATTCAGTTCAGGGATCTAAAATCAGAAAAAACGTTTTTACAAAAGAGATGTCATAAGCACCAATAGATTCTGAAACAAGTTCAGAATGACAATTTTAAGTTCAGAATGAGATTTTGTTGTTAATTTATCGATAAATAAAATCTAAGATTAACAACTCTACTTATTCCCCAAATATTCCGCCAAATATTTTTTTACCTTACTGACAATCTGATCTGGATCATAATCAGATTTAATTAAATATTCATCCGCTTTTAAAATTTCGGCTCTTTGCTTGTCTTCGTCGTGAGCTAAATTTGTGGTAACTAAAACCGGGATCTGAGCAGTTTCTTTTCTTTCTTTTATTTTTTCTAAAACCGCAAAACCATTCATCTTGGGTAAAATTAAATCTAATAAAATAATATCTGGTTTTTGTTGCTCAATTTTTTCAATCCCTTCTTCACCGTACATAGCTGTGTCAACGTTTTTAAACCCATCAGCCTCAAAACGTTGTTGATAAAATTTTAACAAAGAAACGTCGTCTTCGATAATTAAGACGCGAGCATTTAAAATTTCTTGCTCGGAAATTTGTTTAGACATAATTTTGATAGTTAAATATTAAGTTATAATTTTATTAATATATGTCATCCTGGAGCGGAGCGAACATAGTGAGCAAAGCGATAGGATCCCGTGAGATAACAAATCAACATTTTAAAACATTCTCGGCAAATTCTACGGGATTCTATCGGTCGTCCGCCCTAGGCGGACTCCCTCCAGAATGACGGGGTTTAATATTAAATTTATACTCACTCTCTCAAACTCGACCCAGCCGACACCATACTTTTTAATTCGCTTTCGGGTTGATGGACTGGCAAAGTAAATGAAAAGGTTGAACCCTTGCCTTCGCCTGGTGAATCAGCTTGAATCTCCCCACCTTGGGCTTCTAATAAACGTTTACAAACATACAAACCTAAGCCCGAACCCCAAGGATAAATCTGACTAGTGTTTAATCTAGAAAATTTGTTAAATAATTTTTCTTTATCTTTTTTACTAAACCCAACGCCCGTATCCTTAACCGAAATATTAATAATCTCATCTTTATTATTATAACTCAAATCCACAGTAATACCACCCTTGGGAGTATATTTAATGGCATTGTCAATTAAATTAGTGATAACTTCACGTATTTTTTCTTGATCAAATTCAAATTCTGGAGTTAAAACTTTAGGTTGGTTAAATTTAACAAATAACCCCGACTTATCGGCAAACACCATCAACTCTTTGATGACGCTTTTGATAAGATCTTCCACGCGACCCTTTTCTTTTTTTAATGTTAATTTACCAACTTCAATATGCGCCACGTCTAAAAAGCTGCCAATTAATTTAATTTGGCGCACCGTACCATCATAAATGTCTGTGATAGTTTCTTTTTGTTTTTCATTTTCAACTGGACCATATTGACCTTCTAACAATCCTTTTGAATACCAACGCAAAGCGGTCATCGGCGTCCGTAACTGATGAGACACTATTCGTAAGAATTCCGACTTGGCTTCATCAAGTTGTCTTAGCTCTTTATTGGCCACGCGTAATTCTTTGGTGGCCTGTTTAACTTTAGTCTGTAATTCTTCGGCAAACCTTTCTGTTTTTCTAAATAACAAAGCATTTTCAATAGTAATTGAAGCCTGATTAGCTAAATTTTCTAACAAACGAATATCTTGAACTGAATAAGCATCACCTGAAGCTTTTTCGCCCAATAAAATTGCCCCAAAAACTTCTCCTTTACTCATCAAGGGTAAAGCCAAAATAACGCCGGTTTTTTGAGTATAATCCAGAATCATATCCCTTTCTTTGTCTTCTATCGGCAAGGACTTAACCTCTTGAAATATTAAAGTTTTCTTAAGTTTTTTAAATAACAAACGCAAGGGATCATTAATCACCTGACCACAATTTATTTTCTGACATTCTTCAGATTCTTTTAAAATTTTAAATCTTTCTTCATCCGGTTCCTTAGCTAAAACAACGATTTTATCAACATGCAATGTTTCATAAATAGTATTAAAAACTAAATTGACCGTATCATTTAAATAAAAAGTTTTAGGTAGTTCATTGATAACTTGTTCTAGCTTGCGTTGCTCATTGTATAAAGTAGCAAAAAAATATTTATTGGCTAGTTTTTCAAAAAATGAAACTAAGGGTATAAAAACACCCATAACCACTAAAATGGCTAGGGTATTTAAAAGTAGAAATAAACCATTTACCTGATGACCAAAAAAACTATTTAATAACCACATGATCAAGACTCCCAAACCACCAGCTGAGATGATAGATAAACCATAGACTGTAGTTTTTTTGATGACTACGCGGATGTCCATAAAACGATAGCGGATGATGGCGTATGCCGCTAATATAAGATAAAAAGAAGTTGTCCAATTTCCAAAAGGATTAATTGGTATATCATACCATAAGAAAAAATTTGTAAGTCCGCCCAAATAACCAACTGTTATACCAATCAGTGTATACTTTATTTGTATTTGCTTAATCCCTCTATTATATTTATATCCTTTAAATAATAAAAAAATTGTATATAAAGCATAACAAAACCAAAAAAATAAAAATGGTGAATAAAAAATGCCTGCATTTGGCCAAAAGTCAAAATTTAATTTAGGACCAACACTCTCTACAAAAAGAGGCGTAAAATTCAATAAAAAAAATAAAGAAAAAAGTATATAGCCAAAAATAATCACCCCTTTTCTTTTTTTTGTTTCTCCTATTAATTCAGAAACAAAATGTAAGTAAACTACCGGCAAAAAAATAGCACCCATCATTAATGCCCTAGACCAAAAAAGAGCCAATTTTTCAGTGGTAGAAATTTGCCATATAAAATAAGAATAACTCCAAACAGCAGCAACCAAACAAACATAAACAAACCTTTTGTTTAAAGTCTTTTTCTTTCTACTATATACAAATATTCCGAGAATTGTGCTAACCAAAGCATTCAATAAAGCCATTAAGGCATAAATATTCATAAAAATATTTTTATTAAATTTTAAATAAAATATAAAAAAACCTCTAGATATATTTTAACATATTTCTAGAGGTCAATCAATTCATTTTATTGCTATGGCTAAACCGTGCACTCCAAGAGGTTCATATAAGATGTTAACTCTATCAATGGAAAAACCCGCAGAAACAAGAATATCTCTTATTTCCTTAGGCTCACGATAAATCATCGGCCATCTGAGAGCTTTTGTTACAAAAGCTCTTTCAATATTAGGAGAAATATTACAGGTTATTAAATGCCCACCATCGGGTAATGTTTCATAAATTGCACGAATTAACTCAACAGCTTCGTCGAAAGGATAATAGTCTAGAAGACCAACCATTTCAACTATATCTGGCTGAAACCCATTACAAATTTTTGAAACATTTTCGGCTCGCGATCTATGCCATTGTAAATTTAAACTTGTGATTCCTTTTTCCGAAGCCAATTCCTTACTAAAATTTATAGCATCTCTACTAAGATCAATGAAATTGGCTCTAACGTCTAAATTTAAATCTATTTCTGCTAAAGCTTCTATAACAGCACGAGCACTTCCGCTACCCAAACTAACAATATTTATATTCCGTTTATGTAGATAAACCTGCTTTATTATTAAACTGATTTCTTTTTTGGTTAGTTTTAGTCTATTTCTAATTGCCATGGCGTTTCTTAAAAATTTTTGCCAGAAACAATCAGCAATACTTCTATCACTACCCTTAAAGGTATACATTGTTTCTAGGGCTGGATATTTTGTTGGGTTATTTAAGACAATTTGCGTATCACTATCTCTTTTACTAAAAATAGTAAAGATTATCCGACTTAAAAACCCAGGTAAAATATTAATTAAAAAAACCAAAGGAAATCTTAATAACCAACCCCAAAAACCAATATTCTCGTAAAAAATGTTTTTATCTTTATCTACATATGATTCAATGTTTTTTCTCATTTTTTCTCCCTGTTTTTAAGGTGCATTTTTGTTAACTAATTAAATTAATCTTATTATATCTAACTTATTTTGTCAAGCCCCTTAAAAATAAAAAAGCCAAAACTGAAAATCAATTTTGGCTTGATGTATCTCTTAAGAGTTCTGCCATTTTTTGCATGGCTAGCTTTTTTAGCTCTTCTTTGCTTTGCCTTTCATCATACGGAATCGGTTCACCAACTCTTATGATTATGCGAGTCAGTCTGGGAAAAATTTTGCCTTTTGGCAAAAAAGCGCCAGCGCCCAAAACGGCAATTGGTATAATTGGCACTTTTCCAGCTTTAGCCAGAAAAATGAAACCGCCCTGAAAGTCTTCAAGATGCTCCCTTAAGCCACCTTCAGGGAAAAGAGCAACTGGCTTGCCTTGTTTTAAAAGCTCTAAAGACTTTTTTAACGAAGACAATGTTGCCCCTTTTCTAACTGGCAACGCCCAATCAAGATTTTTGACCAGCCAACCGATAATTGGCCAAGAAAAAATTTCTTTTTTAGCCAAAAACCACATCCGACGATTTAAGTTCACACCTATTAAAACCGGATCGGCGTGACTACGATGGTTAGCAATCACAACAAAGGCTCCCTCTTTTGGCAAATCGCCTTCAACTTTGATCCGCCAAGGCAATAAAATAATTCTAATCAATCGCTGGAAAAGCCAATACCATCTATCATACTTATCCACAATTCCTCCCTATTGTTATTAATGAACATTTTATAATATCTTAGGTTATTTTTTATATTTTGTCAATCCTAGAGTGTCATTGTAAATAAAACGTGGCAACCCTACACGTCAACCTTGCTGTCATCCTGAATTTATTTCAGGATCTGGAATCAGAAAAAACGTTTTTCTAAAAGAAACATCATAAGCACCAATAGATTCTGAAACAAGTTCAGTATGACACCTCTTGCTTTAACAGATGCTGAAACATCCTCCGATTTGGCGGACTAGAGTTCAGCATGACACTTTAAGTATGTGTCATTGTGAGGAGGAGTCCGCCGACTCGGCAGACGACCGCGGCAATCCCGTCTCCGTGGTGTCATTGCGAGGAGGAGTCTGCCGACTCGGCGGGCGACTGTGGCAATCTCGTAAATCAACACCTCAACTACAATTCAAGACTCAAATCTCTCCAGCCTGGATTATATTTTTTAATAAACTGGAGTTTGTTTTGTCTTGAACCTGCTTTAATTTGTTTTTCACGTTCAATCGCTTCTCGGATGTCTTGATATGTTTCATAATAAACCAACTTATTAAGGTTATACTTTGAACTAAAACTTTGAAGATTAATTTTTGTTTTATGTTGAATAATACGCTCTCTTAAATTATCTGTGACGCCTGTATATAGAGTCGTATTACCTTTGTTAGTTAAAATATAAACGTAATTTTGTTTTTTAGAAGTCATAAGGATATTTTTACGAGATTGCTTCGTCCCTCTCCTTTAGTAAAAGGAGAGGGCTCGCAATGACCCTGAAAAAGTGTCATTGCAAAAGAATCCACCGATTTGACGGTGACGCCTGCCCGCCGACTAACAGAAACGTAATCCCGTCCCCGAGGTGTCATTGTGATTATTTTTGTCATCCTGAATTTTATATTGTCATCCTGAATTTATTTCAGGATCTGTTGGCGCTCACTCCGTTTATTTAAATGAAACGTTCAACTTGATCACAGATGCTGAAACATCCTCCGATTTGGCGGACTAGAGTTCAACATGACACTTTAGATATGTGTCATTGCGAGGAGGAGTCCGCCGATTCGGCAGACGACGACGCGGCAATCCCGTCTCTATGGTGTCATTGCGAGGAGGAGGTAATTCGACGACGTGGCAATCCCGTAAATCAACGCTTCAATTATAATTCAAGTGAAGGCGACGTATCACCTTCGATAAAAATAATTATTTATTCCACCACCCTCACCTTATCCCCTGGATTCGCCCATTCATACAATCGCCCAGCTGCATCTAATGGTAAGCGCACACAACCATGCGATACGCGCTGACCAAGGTGATTTACCCCTTCGTGTACAATCCCCCAAGAATATTTCCAAAATGGCAAACCATGCAATCCCACGCCCGACCAAGTAATTTGCATCCAATGTGGCATGTATAAATTGTAAGCTTGAGAATATTTTTCTAAATCTTTATTTAAAATCGAAAAATCACCCAAAGGTGTTGGCATACTAATTTTGCCACTCGAAACTGGTTGTTGCTCAATCTGCAAACCTGTTTGAAAATATGTTAATTCTTGATCTGAAATATCAACTTGAATTAATTTATTAATAATCTCGTCTGTCTGAATAATTGTTTGATTTGGCAATGATAATAATTCTAAACCGGCTTTTGTTTGAACTGGTAAAATTTTAACTCCGGTTTTTAAGCTTTGATCAGCACCCCAAAAACCAGCATTAATTTTAGGTTGGCCATAACCATCTAAAATTCTGATATGCGGTGTGCCTCCAAAACCAGCGCTAGTGATAATTTCCTCTCGCCCATCTCTGTCCAAATCCGCTCCCCTAACCTTAACACCCCCTCTAAAACCTCGCGGATATGCTAACCAAGAATTAATTAATTTGCCATCAGCTTGAAAAATTTTAACCGCTGGATCTTGATTTATACCAGCACCAATTAAAATCTCATCTCGCCCATCACCACCTAAATCAACCGTGCCTATATTAAAACCTAGGTCTGTAATATTTTTGAAAGCTATAAATTGTTCTACTTCTTGCGCCCAAGCATTAAAAATTTTAATAACAAAATTATTATCTTGTTTAAAACCAGTTATAATTTCATCACGTCCATCGCCATCTATATCACCACCCGCCAATTCTACTCCCCATTTATAATCCTGATCTGTAACAAAAAAACCAGCGTTAACTTTAGGCTGTCCAAAACCATCAAAAACCCTAACGTGCGGTCCCCCGCCGATGCCTGGAGCAGTGATGATTTCTTTCAAACCGTCTTTGTCTAAATCAGCCGTCGCCACGTTAACACCGCATTTTAAGTGTTCGGCATACGCCAACCATGAATTAATCAAAGATCCATCCTGACGGTAAATTCTAACCTCTGGCTGACCGCTTAAACCCTGAGTGACTATTAATTCATCAATTCCATCGTTGCCCAAATCTAAAGTGGCTATATCTAAACCGGCTTTAAAATCTAGTTGCTGTAAAATAGTTGATTTAATTTTTTGACCAGCTAAATTAAAAAATTGCAATTCTGGTTGAATTACAATCTCAGCCCTAGTTAAGTTAGGTAAAGTTAGAATTAAAATTATTAAAAATAATATGGTTAAAATCTTTTTCATGGTGTAATCTTATATCTTTTTGATTAAGTCAGTCAAAGAGAAGGGAATGTGGGGATCCAGGACTTTGTGTCATCCTCACGAAAGTGGGAATCCAGTGTTAATACGAAAATATTCATTTTTAAAATAAGTTTTGTTGGATTTAGAAGACTTTTTTAGAGAAAAGTTAAAAGCGACCAACCCTGGATTCCCGCCTACGCGGGAATGACAACCCAGTCCCTACCACCTAATCCCTAATCCCTACAACCTACCCCCTACCACCTACAACCTAATTTCTAATACCTACCACCTAGTTAAACAATATACCCTTCTGCTTCATCTTTTTGCATGCAACACTTTTTATATTTTTTACCAGACCCGCAAGGACATTCATCGTTGCGCCCAATTTTACGACCATATTTATGTTTGATATCTTTTTTAATATTTTGTGATCGACCTGAAGTCTGAGTAGTACTTTGAAATTGATTATTACCTTGCTTATCTGGTGCCTCTAACTGTATTGACTGACTAGCTTGATCTAAAACACCCGGCGCAATTTCATCCGCTAAACCAATTTTATAAATACTATAGACGACTTGATTTTGAATACTATCCAACAAATGATTAAATAATTTAAAAGATTCTTTTTTAAACTCTACCAACGGCTCACGCTGACCATAACCACGCAAACCAATACCGGTTTTTAAATAATCAATAGCTTCCAAGTGTTCAATCCATAAAGTATCAATCGAACGCAATAAAATGCCCGCCTCCAACCGTCGCATTAATTTAGAATCATTAACTTTCTGCTCTAAACGTTCATAGGCTTTTTCGGCAAGTTGATATAAATAAATTTTTATTTTTTGAATTGAATCAACCTTGTCTGCAATCTGATTAATGATTTGAGTCAAATTAATCTGTTCTGCATTTTTTAATGGAAAAATTGTGGCTATAACTTTATAAATTTCATCTAGCTGGTGTTGACTCTTGTGATCATTTACTAGATGTAAATTTATAATTTGATCTATTTCCTGTTGAATCATTTTAATAATTTCTTGGCGACTATAATTTGAATCTACATCTTGAGATCGTAAAATTTCCCGCCGTTTACGATAAATAGTTTCGCGATGCTTATTAACAACGTCATCATATTCTAATAAATGTTTACGAATATCAAAATTTGAACCCTCAACTCGTTGTTGAGCTTTTTCAATTGATTTGGCAATTAACCTATTTTCTACCGGCATATCATCTGGTACACCCAAACTATTCATAACTGATTTCATCCGTCCCGAACCAAAAATTCGCATTAAATCATCATCCATTGAAACAAAAAATTGTGAAGAACCGGGATCGCCCTGGCGACCAGCTCGACCACGTAATTGATTATCAATTCGCCGAGCCTCGTGTCTTTCAGTGCCTAAAACAAATAAGCCACCAGCTTCTAAAACCTTTTGTTGTAATTTTTCATCAGGCGGATTGCCACCTAAAATAATATCCACTCCCCGACCAGCCATGTTGGTTGCAATTGTCACCGCTCCCGGCTGACCAGCCTGAGCAATAATTTCACCTTCACGTTGATGATTTTTGGCGTTTAAAATGTTGTGTTGAATACCTTCGCGCGCTAAAAGTTCCCCTAAAATTTCATTTTTTTCAATTGAAACTGTACCGACTAAAATTGGTTGACCTTTTTGACTGCGTTCTTTAATTTCTTTAACAATCGCTTGAAATTTACCAGATTCATTTTTATAAATCTTGTCAGTTAAATCCTGGCGTTGAACAACTTGATTAGTTGGAATAACCACCACTTCTAAATTGTAAACTTTGTCAAATTCTTCCGCACTCGTCACCGCCGTCCCCGTCATGCCAGCTAATTTAGTGTACATACGAAAAAAATTCTGAAAAGTAATTGTCGCCAAAGTTACGCTTTCGCGTTTAATCTCCACACCCTCTTTAGCTTCAATGGCTTGATGTAAACCTTGCGAATAACGTCGACCCGGCATCAAACGTCCCGTAAATTCATCCACAATCATTACCTCACCATCTTTAACAATATATTCTTTTTCTTTGTTAAATAAAGCTTTGGCTTTTAAGGCTGACTCTAGCTGATGAACAGTTAAGATGTCATTTTGTAACCACGGATCATCACCCAAAAAATTAACTATTTTTGATTGACCATCATCAGTAAAAGTCACTGACTTCATTTTTTCATCTACATTGTAATCTACATCAGGAATTAAGTTTTTAATTAATGAAGCAAATTTATAATATCTATCAGTTGATTCTTCGATTGCGCCAGAAATAATTAATGGTGTGCGCGCTTCATCAATTAAAATTGAATCAATTTCATCCACGATTACATAATTTAAATCTCTTTGAACCATCTCTGATAAACCTTGAACCATATTATCCCTTAAATAATCAAAACCAAATTCATTGTTTGTGCCATATACAATATCAGCTTGGTAAGCTTCTTGGCGAGTGACTGGTCGTAAAAATTCATCTTCAACTTTAAAGCTCTGGATAGCTGTTTCTTTTTTATCATCTAAATCGTCTGGCGGTTTTTGATAATTTGGATCATAAACAAAAGCTGCTTCATGCACAATACAGGCGGTGTTTAAACCTAGGGCATGATAAACCTTACCCATCCACACCGCATCACGTTTGGCTAAATAATCATTAACTGTCACCAAATGACAACCCTTGCCGGTCAAAGCGTTTAAATACAAAGGCAAAGTCGCAGCTAAAGTTTTACCCTCACCAGTTTTCATTTCAGCAATCTGTCCGCGATGTAAAACAATTCCACCAATCAATTGCGCATCATAATGCCGTTGTTTTAAATTTCGTTTGGCAGCCTCTCTAACGCAAGCAAAAGCCTCCGGCAAAAGATCGTCTAGTGCCTGACCATCTTTAATTTGTTGTTTGAATTTTTGAGTTTGATTTCTAAGTTCATCATTCGAAAAAGCCTCGAATTGAGATTCGAGTTGATTAATTTGATCAACCAAAGGTTTTATTTTATCTACAATTTTTTGATTTGGATCACTAAAAATTTTTTTTAACAATGACATAAAAATTCTATCTAAAAATATATATCTAAATTTATACAAACAATTAGTGTCATCCTGAACTTGCCTTAGAGCCTTGCCCTGAGCTTGATTCAGGGATCTTTAAACGCTCATGACGCTTATTTTAAATAACAAATTTTATCCAGATCACAAATGCTGAAACATCCTCCGATTTGGCGGACTAGAGTTCAGCATGACACTTCTTGCGCTAACAGATGCTGAAACAAGTTCAGCATGACATTTTAGGAGGTGCTAATAAACGCTAAAATAAATTCAGTATGACAGAATTGTGTCATTCTGAGCCCCCGATGTCATCCTGAGTTTTTGTATTGTCATCCTGAATTTATTTCAGGATCTGTAATCAAGTAAGACGTTTTAATTAAAAATCAACGTTACAAAATTAACCGTGTTTTATCTACCGAAAAATTCTCCAATTTTACGCAAATAACGGCGATGGCGATTGCGATTATCTATTTTAGTCTTATATTTTCTAACTTCACGTAATAATTTATTAATCACTTCATCAATCGCTGTCCATTTATTACTAGCTCTTTCAACGGCTCTTAAAATTTGTTTGGGCACGTGTACATTAATTTCCACTCGATAAATTTCATCTTTTTTGTGAGCATCATTAGTGCTTAAATCGACATGCACGTCAATGACTTGTTCAAAATGTTTTTTGACTAATTTTAACTTTTCCTCGATATAATTTTTAGTCTCTTGGTCTAAGTCAAATTTACGAGTGTAATAGTGGATGTTCATAATTTTAAAATTTAATTAATTATTTTAGAATTGCCTTAATCCGCCTAATCCCGGCAGATGAAGACTCTTCTTTAATTATTTTAAACTCACCCAATTCGTTGGTATTTTTAATATGCGGACCACCGCAAATTTCTTGACTAAATTCTCCCACCGAATAAACCTTAACTTTATCGCCATATTTTTGTTCAAACAAACCAATCGCACCTTGTTGTTTAGCTTCCGCAACTGTCATTTCTTCGCACTTAACTGGCAAACCTTTTTTTATTTGTTCATTAACTATATTTTCAACTTGTTGAATTTGTTCAGGTGTCATTTTATCTCCATGTGAAAAATCAAAACGTAAACGTTCAGCTGTGATATTACTCCCCTTTTGTTCAACATGCTCACCCAATACTTGTCTTAAAGCTTGATGCAATAAATGCGTCGTTGTGTGATATTGAGTGGCTATTTCTGAATGATCAGCCAAGCCACCCTTAAAACGTTTTTCTGCACCCTGGCGAGAAAGATTTTGATGGTGTTTAAACTCTTCATTAAAGTCTTTTGAATCTATATTAAATCCTTGCTCGTTGGCTAATTCTTGTGTCATTTCAAAAGGAAAACCATAAGTAGAAAATAGAATAAAGGCTTCATGACCGGATATTTTTTTTTGCTGAGCCATTTTTTCAAACTCTTTTATGCCCTTTTCTAGAGTTTGATTAAATTTTTCTTCTTCTCTAACTAATTGTTCAATTATAAAATCTTGATTCTTTTTTAATTCAGGATAAATTTCAGACATTAATTTTATTACTCTTTCAGCTACCTTAAAACAAAAAATACCTTGAATTCCTATTTGATGACCATAACGAATTGCTCGTCGAACCAATCTACGTAAAACATAGCCCTGATCAACATTGGATGGCTCAACCCCCTTTTGGTCGCCTAAAATAAACGTAGCTGAGCGTAAATGATCAACAATAATTCGCATTGATTTTTGAATCACTATATCTTGATTATATTTTTTATTACTTAATTTTTCTACTTCTTCAACAATTGGCCAAATATGCGGACAATGATAAGCATCGTCATAATTATTCAACACTGCCACTGTTCTTTCTAATCCCATGCCGGTATCAATATTACGTTTTTCAGCTTTAAGATATTTTCCATCTAGCGTCTTATTATATTCCATAAAAACATCATTCCAAATTTCTACCCAATTGTCATTATCGTCATTAAAACTATCTGGTATCTGACCTTCACCAGTCCAATAAAACATTTCTGTGTCTGGACCACATGGGCCGGTCTGACCAGCTGGCCCCCACCAATTATTTTTTTTGGGTAATCTAGCAATGCGTTTTTCAGGTATACCTAAGTTTTTCCAAATTTCAAACGACTCGCTATCAAAGGGTGCATCTTCATCACCAGCAAAAACCGATACGGCTAATCTATTTTTGTCTAATTTTAGTTCTTGGGTTAAAAATTCCCAACTCATTTCAATGGCTTCCTTTTTCCAATAGTCATCTAAACTCCAATTGCCCAACATTTCAAAAAAAGTTAAATGCCAAGCATCACCAACTTCATCAATGTCGCCAGTCCGAATACATTTTTGGCAACTGGCTAAACGGGTACCTTGGGGATGTTTTTCACCCATTAAATACGGCACCAACGGATGCATCCCAGCAGTAGTAAATAAAACTGTTGGATCGTTTTCAGGAATTAAAGAAGCTGAAGGAATAATACTGTGTCCCTTCTGCTTAAAAAATTCTAAATACTTTTCACGTAATTTTTCAGCTGTCATATTCATATATATTGATTATAGCTTAATGTCTATTTTTTTTCAAGATAAAATAAAAAGGGGCGCATTGCGCCCCGTATCTCTATATGCCAACAATTTTTTTGATGGCTTCCATCTCCTCCTTTAACGCTTGATTTTCATCTCTCACCGCCAGAAACATTGGCAATACTTTTTCTATCCATGCCATAATTTCGGCTAGACTATAAGTCGAACCCAAACGTGGATATTTAGAGTTTAGAGCAGGATTAGATTTGTTTTCACTAGGCCTATTCTCGACTTCTCGAGCCACACTTGCTAGTTTTTCATAAACCTCCAGTAAGGACATTTTTAATTCTTCCATTATTGCTTTTACTTGTGATTCCGACATACATCCTCCTTTTTAAAGAGCTGTTTTGATTTCTACGAATTATATGCATTTTACATCTATCGTTTTTTTTGTCAAGCTTTTATCTCTCCCCCACCCAAAACTTGTTGCCCTTGATAAAAAACCGCTGACTGACCGGGCGTAACTGCGCGTTGTGGTTTATTAAATTCAAGTTGATAGCTTTTTGTTTTAGAAATATATTTTAAAATTGCCTCAGCCGGTTGATGACGATATCTGATTTTAACTTTAATTTTGATTGGCAACTTTGGACTAGTACCACTTATCCAATTGATATTTTTAATTTTAACCTTTTGAGAAAATAAGACTGGGTCATTTTTAAAATTTGTCACCAATAAATCATTTTTAATATTTTTAACTACATACCATGGTCCACCAGCTAAACCGATATTTTTTCTCTGACCAATAGTATAAAATTGAATACCATTGTGTTGGCCTAAAACTTGGTTTGAATTAATATCAATAATTTTCCCTGGCCTAAATTCAATTTTAGATTTTAAAAATTTATCTAATTTAGTATTAATAAAACACACTTCCTGACTATCAACTGTATTTTTAAAAATTAAATTATTTTTTTGAGCTATTTTTTTTATTTCTATTTTAGTGTAATCCCCAACTGGAAATAAAATGTGTTTTAATTGAGATTGACTTAATTTATATAAAAAATAAGATTGATCTTTGTCTTTATCTTTTGCTTTCAATAATTGAACTTGATTATTTTGATATTTAACTTTAGCGTAATGACCAGTCGCAATATAATCAAAACCTTGTTTTTTTGCCAATTTAATAAATTGACCAAATTTAATTTTTTGATTACACACCACACATGGATTAGGTGTTAAATTTTTATCATAGGTTTGAATAAAATAATCCACTACCTGTTTTTTAAATTCTGCGTGCATATCCCAAACCTGAAAATCAATTTTTAATTGTCGACAAATCTGTCGGGCGTTCTTTTCTGTTTTTTTAAAATACGCCTCTTGTGATCTGACATGCCATAATTTAAAAAAGACTCCCGTTATTTGAAAGCCTGCTTGTTTTAATAATAATCCGGCGACCGCCGAATCAACCCCTCCTGACATAGCTAAACACACTTTTAAGGACATAGATACTTAATCTAAATTAACCACTTCACCCGGTTTTAAAACTTGCCGACGCGGTCGAGATTGACAACTCTGATCAACCTGAGGTTGCGCAACCGGCGAGGATTGATTAATAATTGGTTTAACTTCTGTTTTAGCTTCAACTTCTGCGGGTTGCAACTCAGGTTGATTTTTAACAATATTTTCATTCTGATTTTTATTTCCCCCAACTTCTGCTGGCTGACCATTAAAGTTGACCGGTTGTTTTTGACTTAATTCTTTTAAAGAAATAGGCCGACTAGCTTCTTTAACTTCCTGCTGTGGCTGAGTTAAAAAATCCTTTTCGCTAATAATACCTTGTTTATATTTTTTTAAACAATCTTTACAAAAAATTGGCCGTTTACCATCCGGTTCAAAAGATACGTGTGTTTTTTTGCCACACGCCCAACACTTAGCTTCATGTTGATAAGGAGTAAAATTAGTATTTTGATGTTGTTGAACAGGGTTGGTATTTTGATATTTTAAAGCATTAACAACTTTAGCTGATGATTCAGCTGGCCTATCTTTAAAATTTTGACGTTTAAAATTGGAGTTTGTATTTTGATTATCCGATTGAAATTTGTTATCTTTTTCATCAGGAATAACTTCACTCCAACGACTAATTTTATCTTCGATTACGGCGCGATCAGTTGAATATCTCTCACGCGATACCCGAATAATTTTATCAACTTGACTTTTTTCTTCTTTAAGAAGCGGTGGTAATGTTGTAGAACTAAAGGCATCGCTGGCTACACCATTAATCATTAATTTTAAATA
The DNA here is from genome assembly GCA_028707495.1 of Patescibacteria group bacterium. Lineage (NCBI taxonomy): Bacteria > Patescibacteria group bacterium. The sequence goes on along the minus strand of JAQWAS010000003.1, from coordinate 14,406 downwards.
CGTATTATATTTAGGCAAATTAACTAAATCATTGGCTGTGAAAACCGGTTCAAATTCTTTTTCTAAAAATTCAGCATCGGCTGCACCAACTCTAAAAGTAATCAAAGTGCCTACGTTGCCAAAAACCGCATCGCGGACAATTTCTTCCATTTGAGTAATATACTGATGAGCTAAAGTTAAACATAAATGATATTTACGCGCTTCAGATAAAATATTAGCAAAAGACTCGGTAGCAAAATTTTGAAATTCATCAACATAAAGATAAAAATCATTTCTTTGATCTTCGGGCATATCAACCCGGCTCATAGCAGCTAATTGAATTTTGGTAATCATCATTGCACCCAATAAATGACTCGCATCCTCACCAATAGCTCCCTTAGATAAATTCATAATTAAAATTTTCCGCTGATCCATCAACTCACGAATATCAATTTTTGATTTGGTCTGACCAACAATATTACGAATTAGCGGACTTGATAAAAATTGACCTACTTTGTTTTGAATTGGAGCAACTGCTTCCGTTTGAAAACGATCTGGATAGCGCGAATATTCGTCTACCCAAAAAGATCGCACCACCGGATCACTTAAATTAGCAATAACTTTTTTACGAAAAGCTTTGTCGGTCAACATCCGCATAATTCCCAATAAAGTTGAGCCTGGATATTCTAATAAAGCTAAAATAGCATTACGTAAAACATATTCCAAGCGCGGACCCCACGAATCGGCCCAAATTTTTTGGAAAACTCCCACCAAACCTGAAGCGACCAAATGTCTATGTTCTAAAGGAACCTGTTCCATCACATTAAAAGAAATTGGAAAATCAATATCTTGAGGATTAAAATAAATAACATCATTAATTCGACTAGACGGTACAAATTCCAACATTTTTTCAGCATATTCGCCGTGTGGATCGACTACGCCAACTCCATGACCATTTCGGATATCAGCTATGGTCATATTTTCCAATAAAACTGTTTTACCCATACCAGTTTTACCAATTACATACATATGTCGACGGCGATCATCTTTCTTAATTCCAAATTTTACCCGTTGATTACGGAAATTGGTTTCAGCAAAATAAGTCACTTCATCTTTTAAAACTTGGTTGGAAGTTTCTTCGTGTTGTGACGTTTCGTTTAATTTAATTGTTTGATTGTCCGTTTCCATAAAAAATTTAAATTGGTAAATTTGCCGGTGGCACGTCAGATTTTTCCTTTTCGTCTGTCGGCTGATCAGAAGTAGGTTTATCTTTCACCGCTGTTGATGACTCTGAAATTGGTAAAAACGCTGGCATAGCTTCTTCTTTAATTACTCCCTGCAATTCTGGCAAATCGACTTCAGCCTGAGTTGGTAAACTAAATGGTGCTTCAGCTCGACGCATTTCAGTTGTTTTTAATAATGGCGCCTTAACACCCTTCATTGGAAAATGAAACAAAGTCGCTAATTCTTCAATATTTAAAACATAGCCCTTTTCGGTATCCATCCAGGCTTTGCGTTTTTTATAATATTTTAAAATATTTTTTTTCTTCTTCTCTAATTTTTTTTCTTTTCGAAAACCTTTAGCTGAAGTTTTTTTCTTACTATCTGGCTTAAAACCGTTCATATCTAAAGTGTTAAATTGTTTGATAGCTCCAACCAAGGAACCAATCACTCGCGCTTTGGAAAAAATATCTTTTTCAGCTAAATAAACAACCCTAAATTTAACCTTGAAAGGAATCTTTGATAATTTGTGTTGCATAGCTTCTAGTACATGTTTTTCTCCCGGAGTTAGATATTGTAATTTATTGGGCGAATCTTCTTTTTTTTGAGGACTATTTTCAAACTGTCCAAAAGTTTCAAAAGTTAAACCAGCATATGGAATTTCTACCGCCGTTCGACCGACATCACCAATTAAACTTAATGGCCACATGTACCAAGCATTTTTAGCTTTTGGCTTAGCACCAATTAGCTTATTAATCGATCTACGACCACGATCTTGCCAATCTTTGCCATCGGTTGTGCTGACGACCCATTGAACCCATAATTGTTCGCCTCGACCAACCTTACCTAAAGACTCAAGCAAGGCGGCCATTGAATCTTTAAATTGATCTTCACTGGTTTTATCTTCAAATTCTGGATAAGTTCTGATCGGGTAAGCATCTTCGTTATATAAAATAAATTCAGTTCCCCAAAGATCATAATTAGAATTATTGGAATCAAAATCATCAGGCAAATATTGGATATAATCCTCCACCTCAGTAATTTCTGCATCTGAATATTGAGCATAAATGGCCGCTTCCACTAAATCACGATAATCTTCGGGTGTGCGAATTAAAAATTGAATATAACCTTCTAAACTAATAATTTCTAAACTAAAACGTGGTTGATGATAACCACGTAAATAGCGATCTTTCCAAGACCCCTCGTCTTCCACGCCAGCTAAATGAGCAAAAATCTGCTCAACTGCTTTTGGGCCTTGTTCGTTTAATTTAGGCACGTCGATAGCCAATAAAACATATTTAATACTGGATTCGTATTCTCGTCTAACTTTAATTAAATGATGTATCCAAATAAATCCAACTATAAAAGTTAATATAACCAACCAACCCCCATATACAAAGAATAACCAGGCTAACTCTGGGAGCGACATTGCCAATAAATCACCAATAAAAGTTAAATCAATGGTCATATTAAAATTATTTTTGTGTCTTTATTTTTATTAAACTAAAACAAACTGCGAATACTCTCTATTTATTTTTTTTAATAACATAATGATCTTTGTCATGCTTTTGAAAACGATCATTATTCATTAAAACACTTAAAACAGTTTGTTTTTTTATTGCTTTATGTTTCAAAACTTCTTTAATTAATTCTTCTTTATGAACTGGGCCACCACTTTCTGATAATATTTTTTCAATTACTTCTGCCGTAGTGCCAGATAAATAGCCCCATTCAGTTAATGCATAAACACCCCGACCCAATAGCATAAAACGACTATCAGCAATTAATTCATTGTGCACCGTGGGCGCGTGTACGCGTTTATTATCTAAACCACGGTCATTAATTAAAGCAGTTAATTCTCTAAAATGTAATGGCTTATTAGTTTCTTGCAAAACCACATAAACTTTATTACTGACACGTTTTAAATTTACCATTCCCCAAGAGACTAAACCCCATTCACCAAAAACAGTTCGATCTAAATATTTACTTACTCGCATATAAGACAAAATAGCATCTTGAGATAAATTCTGACGATTTTTTTTATAAATATCGGTTTCACGAAAATTATCCCATACAGCATCAATTTTCAAAACCCTGTCTTTATCTTTAAATAAATTAATAATGCCCTTGGTAATTTCTTCTAAATATTTAATTTGTAAACTTTTTAAACGCCAACTCTTTAAAAAATTACCAGTTGGCTTAATATCGATTATTCGATCATCGAACATTTTAGTTAAAACAAAAATTAAACTGCGACGATTTTCAGGAGTATCCTCTTTTTGTAAAACTTCTACCAATAAATCATTTTCTAATAAAACGCCATGATATTTTTCTAAAACCTTAACTACCATGTCGGCAATTGGCAAAATTGATTTGTGATATAAATCGGTTTTCTTAATTTTATCCACAGCGCGCTTCTCTATTTGACGAATACGTTCTCGAGTCAAACCATAAGACTTACCGATTTTATCTAAAGTTAAAACCTTATTTTCTTGAGATAAGTTTTCGTCTTTTTCTAAACCAAAATGTCGGACTAAAATGTCCTTTTCTTGGTCAGCTAAACCACTATTTAAGGCCTTTTGAATGTTGGCAAAAAGCATTAATTTGCCATTAGTTGAGGCTGTTGAGCTGGATATTTTCTTTTGAGTCATATTTTTAAATTAATAATTGATAATTTTTAAAAAATAAATCTTAAAATTATTATAACATATTGTTTTATTATATAACATAGCTAATTTTATGTCAAATAATTATAACATATTATATATAGCATATAGTAAAAATCTTGTCAAGCAAAAACTGGTGATATCAATCTTCGGATTTTTAAGTTATTTTGTAATTTTGTAATTTAAAAAATAAAAAAACTGACAAATATTGAGAGTTTAATTTATAAAATTTTATTTAAATTTTCAATCTTTCCTTCAAAAGATCCTCTACCACTTTTGGATTAGCCTTGCCTTGTGTCTCTTTCATTACTTGACCAATAAAAAATTTAATCAAAGGTTCCTTGCCTTGGCGATATTCTTCTGTTTGTTGCGGGTTATTTTTTATTACAACATCAACTATATCTAGTAAGTCCTCTGTTTTGCTAATTTGTCCAAGTTTTTTATCTTTCATAATGTGTGATGGGTCCGATCCGTTTTCAAACATTTCTTCTAAAATCGATTGCGCACTCGTACTATTAATTTTATTTCTGTAAATTAAGGTAATCAATTCGGCCATATTTTCTGGTGTAATCTGACAGTTTTTAATTTCAACTCCTCGATCATCTAAAATCTTTTTTAAACGAACAATAGACCAACCCGAGACTAAACGTGCTAATTTATCTTTTAATTCTGGCTTAATTTCATTTTGCTCACTCTTTAGCTCTTCCGTAGCAATTAACCAAGCTTTTAATTCCGAAAAAACTTTTTCAATATAATGAGCCAATTCTTCATGATTAACTAAAATTTCAACGTCTTCTAAATTTAAATTATATTCCTGGATAAAACGTTTCCTTTTGGCGAGAGGCAACTCAGGTAAATTATTTTCAAAATGTTCAACGTTTTTCTTTTTAATTTCTAAGGGGGGTAAATCTGGCTCTGGGAAATAACGATAATCTGATAAATTTTCCTTGCGACGTTGTTTAACTGTCACATTTAAATTTTCATCCCAACCGCGCGTTTCCTGTTGTTGTGGAATTTTATTTTTTTGCCATAATTCCGTTTGGCGCTTAATTTCATATTCTAAAGCCTTTTCAATTGATTTAAAAGAATTTAAATTTTTAATTTCTAGTTTAGCGTTTAAATCTTGGTTTAAAATTATTTTATTCTCTATTTGTGTCACCCAAGTCTGTTTTTGATCATGTTTATCTATTTCGATTAATTTATCTGTATCAATTAAAGAAACGTTCACGTCGCATCGCAGTTGACCCTTTTCCATATCAGCATCTGACACATCTAAATAGCGCATAATTAATCTTAGCTCTTGCATAAAAATTTTAGCTTCTTGTGGTGTACGAATGTCGGGCCTAGTGACTATTTCAACTAACGGCATACCGGCACGATTAAAATCTAATAAACTTTCTTCGCCAGCAAGTGGATGAATTAAACGAGCTGAATCTTCTTCTAAGTGGACTCTTTCAATGTGGATTTTTTTTAATTGACCGTCAATATTAATTTCCAAAAAACCATCTTCGGCCAAAGGCACATCATATTGACTAATTTGATAACCCTTGGGTAAATCTGGATAAAAATAATTTTTACGGTCAAATTTATTCCATAAATTAATTTTACAATTTAAAGCTAAGGCAATTTTAATTCCCCAATCAATCGCTTGCTGATTCACTACTGGCAAAACGCCTGGTTGACCAGTGCACACGGGACAAATATTAATATTTGGATTATCTTCATCTACAACATTTAAACACGAGCAAAACATTTTTGACTCGGTTTTTAATTGCACATGTGTTTCTAAACCAATAATGGGCCTTAATGTCATAATTTTATTTATTTTTTTATTAATAAATTATCAACGATTTTAATAATATCTTGACTAATATTTTCAACCTCTTGATTAGCATCAACAATTTGCCAATTATTAAGTTTTTTTGATAATTCTAAATACCCCTCTCTTACTTTTTGATGGAAATCCATTGTTTCAGTATCAATTCTATTTAAATCTTTACCACGCCTTTTAATGCCAATAATCGGATCAACATCTAATAAAATTACTAAGTCAGGTTCTAAATAATTCTTTGCCCAATCGTTCCACTCTTTTATTTTATCTAAATTCAAGCCACGCGCAAAATGCTGATACGCAAAAGTTGAACCATCAAAACGATCACACAAAACTATTTTTCCGCTTTCTATGGCTGGTTGAATAATTTCTTTAACATGCTGAGCTCGAGCTGCTAAAAACAGAAAAAGTTCAGTTTTATTATCAATTGATTTATACTCTGGATCAACCAAAATATGACGAATAGCTTCTGCTAATGGACAATTTACTCCACCAGGTTCACGTGTTAAAATAATTTGATATCCTTTCTTTTCTAAATAATATTTTAAAAGTCTAATTTGAGTGGTCTTGCCACCACCCTCACCACCTTCAAAAACTATAAATTTACCTGACATAAAAAATTTAATTAAGTATGAGCGCCAATTCCCTCTAAATTGACGCGAATATATTTAGCTAAAAAAGGATGAACCTTTTCAATTTCTTTAAAACACAATTGAGCAATTTTACGATAAGACGCATGACCAGCTCCCCCACTCCGCAATTTTATAAACCAATGTAACTCCCTTAAATTCCAAGTATACAAAGTTCTTTTTCTAAAAGCTAATGGTAAAATATATTGTGCTTCTAATCTATATTTTTCTTGTAATTTTAAATTTAAATCTTGAGCCTTTTCCATAGCAGATATATATTGATCTTGTAAATTCGCCTCTTGGATTTCTTCTGGAATATCATAACCATAATCAGCAGTTAAAATTTGATTAGTCTGGGTACACATCCGATGACGCTGAATATCTCGAAACGCTCCATAGTCAATTAAAATATCAAAAGTATAAGCAATATGTTCCAATTCACGAATTGGCCAGTCATGTTCTGTTATTTGATTTAAAGCTTGATCAATAATTAATTGTTTGTCTTGATCTGACATATTTTTAACTTGCTGTTCAATCTGCCGATAGGATAAATTAGCATTTTTATATAATAACGCAATGGCCAATTTAATTTCGGCTTGTGGGTCATAATTAACCAACGCTACTGGTTGTTGATCAATATCTTGTGGTTTTAAATTTGACTGACTAATTTTTAAAAGTTGATCTTGCGTTTTTTGTAAATAATCATTTTGATCGGCATATTTAATCAAAGTTGGAACCTCTAATTGAGCCGCTTGTTTAAGTTCTTCGCCGATGTCTTTAATTTCTGTCAAAGTTTGTGACTTCATTTTACAAATAGCATGTTCTAAATTACGCGCATTAACCGTCATACCTAAATTAGTTAAAGTGGCGACCGGCAAAAGATAACGTATATTGTCAAAAACTCTTGCTTTGGCAATAGAATTATATACACCCTCGATGATTCCGTCTTCACGCGGATATTTATTTTTAATAAATTCCGTCATGGGCGCTAATAGATTTTCATAGGTTTTAAATAAATTATCTAGAACTTGAATATATTCATCTTTAAATTCGGAATTAATAATTTCCGGTGGGCAATAATAACGATAAGGAGTTAAAATATTTTTTTGACCTAATAATTCTGGATGAGCGCTAAAATCTTGATAACGGGTTGATTTTTCAGTATACGAAGCCAAACGATTATCTTCAATAAACTTTGACGCTAAAATTGACACATTTTCAAAAGCAATCGACAAAACTGCGTGCTCGGCCACTGAAGAATGACCATAGCCTACCACCCACTTTTCATGAAACTCGGCCGATTTTTCTTCGGTTAATTCGGTGGCAATTTCTTTAAAAGATTTTGGCGAACGACTGCATTTAGCAAAAGTTACTGCTTTAACTTCTGGGGTTAAATCTTTTAATAAATAAATTTGACGTTGATTATAATTTTGCATATTAATTTGATGAAATCTTGTTTAGAATCTGATCAATTTGTTGATATAAATTTTCAAAATCATCATTATTTTCTAATTTAAAATCAGCCAATTTTATGCATGCTTGTAAATTTTGTTTATTAGGATCGTCTGACTTCATCTCTCGTTCTTCGTCTTCTAAAAATTTTTCAAAACTAATATTGTCAGTTGAACTTTGACGCTGAAAAACTCTTCTGTATCTAATTTCTGGATCAGCGTCAACAGCTAATAAATAAAATTCACCTTTATTTTTTAAACTTTCAACCTCACCAACTGTACGCAAACTTTCAATAATCGCCGGTTGATTTAAGGTTTGAGCTTGTTTAAAAAGTTGTTCAGCTAAATAACTAGGTGAATTTTTTTCTCGCAAGTCATTAGCGACTTGTACCATACTGTCGCGATTAATTTCTAAACCACGTTTTTTTATTTCTTCAGTTAAATAAGCTCGCACCGAATAGTGCTTAAAACCTTTTTTTAATAAATATTCAACAATTGTGCCTTTGCCAGCACCCAAGGTGCCAGTGATACCAATTATCATATTATTTTTATTTAATTATTTTTGTTTAAAATCGGGAACTTCTCCTCCCCACAATTCATCTAAATATGTTTGACCATTAATATTTCTAAAATCTAAATCTTGAATTGATTTAACTAATCGCGTGACTGCTTCCTTGGCATCATCTTGAACTCCATTACCCAGTGTACCACTTTTAACCATCACATTTTCATAAATTATAGTTCGAATGCCAGTTTGTAAAATATATTTTAAACAATTTTCACAAGGCGCAACAGCCGAATAAAGTTTGCAACCTTTTAAATCCCTCTTGGCAAAAAGAATAGCATTAATTTCCGCGTGTAAAACTAGATGATATTTCATCGGACGTTCCCATGTCATATAACTTTCATCACAATCAGCCAACATACCATTATAGCCAAAAGAAATGGGCTTATTTTTTCCATCTACAATCACACAACCTACTTGCGAGGATGGATCTTTTGACCGCTTAGAGACTTCTTTGGCAATGTTTATAAAATATTCGTCCCAAGAAGGACAGTCTTTTCTTGCTTGTTGCATATTTTTAAAATTTAAATATTAGATTCTTTTATTTTAGCAAAAAAACATTAAAAAAGCAAAAAAACGAGTTGCTCTTCAACAACTCGCTTATGGTTTTTTGTTTCTTCTTTGAAGGTCTTCAATAATGACGTCGAAAATGAATTTTGGTAGTCCCCTAAATTCATCCAAGACTTGTTTTGCCACCTGACCCAAAGGGCAGTCTTGCTTAGACAACCACTTTAATGTCAGAATTGCTATACCCAAAAGAAAAAATATGGAAATTAAATCTTCCATTTTTACTCCTTTTATAAAATGTGCTTGTTTTGTTCTTATATTAATTTTAGCACATTTAAAATAAAATGTCAAGAGCAAATTTTTAATCACACAAATAAGAAAGCGACACGTCGACGTGTCGCCTTCTATTAAATAAAATATAATCAACTCTATCTACATCTCTACTTTTAAACTTTTGCCCATAGTTGAACACATGGTAATTTTTTTAATATAATTACCCTTAACACCAGCCGGCTTAGCTTTAATAACAGCTTCAATAAATTTCTGGGTATTTTCAATTAATTTTTCTTTATCCCATGACATTTTACCAACTGCCTGATGAATTATACCTGAATCATCATTTTTAAAATTAATTTTACCTTTTTTTAATTCTTCAATCATACCAACGACATCATCACTAACTGTGCCATTTTTGGGGGCTGGCATTAAACCACGTGGACCCAAAACTCGAGCAACTTGTGCCATGTCTTTCATTAAAGCTGGTTCAGTAACTAAAACATCAAAATCACATTTTTTGGTTTTTTTTATCTCTTCAATCAATTCTGGACCGCCCACTATATTAGCGCCAGCCTTTTTAGCTTCAGCTTGTTTGGCAGGGTTAACAATAGCCGCAATGGTTAATTTTTTACTAGTGCCATGAGGCAAGACTACGTTTCCGCGAACCTGTTGTTCAGTTTTTTTAACATTAATACCTAAACGTAAATGCAACTCAATTGTTTCATCAAATTTAGCTACTGGATTTTTTTTAATTACATCCACTGCTTCTTCTAAGGCATAAATTTTATTTGTATCGATTTCCATATTAAAAATTTATTTATTAATTTTAATCTTTAACTTCTAAACCCATTTGTCGAGCCGTGCCCTCAATAATTTTCATTGCTTGGTCAACGTTATTGGTGTTTAAATCTGGTAATTTAGTTTCAGCAATTTGTCTTAATTGACTTTTACTAACTTTAGCTATTTTTTCTTGTAAGGGCTTGCTGGAACCCTTCTGAACTCCAGCTGCCTTTTTTAATAATTCAGCCGCTGGTGGAGTTTTGCAAATAAAATCAAAACTTCTATCTTCATAAACCGTAATTTCAACTGGAACCACATCACCCATTTTGTCACGTGTTTTATCGTTGAATTGTGTACAAAAATCTTGAATATTTAAACCATGTTGACCCAAAGCTGGACCAACGGGAGGAGCTGGATTAGCTTGTCCACCTGAAATTTGTAATTTTATAATTGTCTTTATCTTTTTTGCCATATATTTTAATATCATTAAATTTTAATAATTCATCTGTGAATTAATTAAAGTTTTTTAATTTGTAAATAATCTAGTTCAACTGGCGTTTCTCTGCCAAACATATTAATTAAAATTTTGACTGTCCCCTTTTCTTTATTAATTTCTGAAATTTTGCCTTCGGAATCTTTAAATGGACCATCGACGATTCTAACTGGCGTTCCTTTTTTAATATCAATTTTATATTCTGGCTCTTGAACGCCCATTCGCTTTTGTAGTTCAGCAATTTCTTCATCAGAAACTGGCGTTGGAACCGTCCCCGCACCAATAAAACCGGTGACATTGGGAGTGTTTCTAACTACATACCATGAATCATCGGTCACTACCATTTCAACCAAAACATAACCTGGAAAAATCTTTTCTTCAATAATTGTTCTTTTACCATTTTTAATTTTAATTTTTTTTTCTTTGGGCACTATAATATCTAACACCTTATCTTCCATGTCCATGGATTTGATACGCTGTTTTAAGTTTTGTGCGACATTTTCTTCATAGCCCGAATAAGTATGAATAGCATACCATCGTTTACCTTCCTGTGATGTTTGTTTAGGCATATAAATTTTATTTTAATAATATTTCCAATAGTTTAGTTAAACCAAAATCTAACAGACCTAAAAAAGCGGCAGCAACAAAAATAACTACCACGATCATTACAGCATCCTTAGCGGTTTTTTCTTTGCCGGGCCAAGTTACTTTTTTAAGTTCGTGTTTAGATTCCTTAAAATAATTAAATAATTTGTTAGACATAAATTTGGTTTTTAAAAAGCCCTTTTCGGGCTAATCTATATTATTAATATAAATCAAAATTAAAAATAATACAAGTGGATAACCCCAAGACATGCAAAAATTTAAATATACAAATTTTTAAATAAATTATTTTAAAACTTTTAAATGTCTAAATTTTTGACTCGTTTAGCGTGAGTTTGAATAAAAATTTTTCGAGGCTGAACTTCCTTACCCATTAAAGTTTCGAAAATATGGTCGGCCTCTTCCGCGTCTTCAATTTTAACTTGTTTCAAGACACGATGGTCTGGGTTCATAGTAGTTTCCCATAACTGATCAGGATTCATTTCGCCCAAACCTTTATAGCGCTGAATATCTAATTTTGCTTCTAAATCGACCTTATCTTCTATTTCTTCATCATTAATTTCTTTTTTACTAAATCCGGTCTCTGCGTCCTGTTTTAGATTTTTAATCTCTATTGGTGTTTTTGTTTTAGCTAACTTATTTTTAAAACTAGTTAATTCTTCATCTGAATAAATATATTTTGATTCTTTACCACTTTTAACCTTATATAATGGTGGTTGAGCAATATACAGATTTCCCTGAATAATTAAATTTTGAAAATAACGGTAGAAAAGAGTTAATAAAAGCGTTTGAATATGTGATCCGTCAACATCCGCATCGGTCATAATAATAACTTTGTGATAACGTAATCTTTCTACTTCAAATTCCTCGCCAATACTAGTCCCCATGGCAATAATCAAAGATTTGATTTCTTCGTTAGCTAAAATTTTATCTAAACGTGTTCTTTCGACATTTAAAATTTTACCCCTTAGTGGTAGAATGGCTTGAAATTCACGATCGCGACCCTGTTTGGCTGAACCGCCAGCTGAATCACCCTCGACTATAAATAACTCACATTTTTCTGGTTCTTGATTAGAGCAATCGGCTAATTTACCAGGTAAAGTCATACCATCTAAAACGCCTTTACGTAAAACAGTTTCACGTGCGCTCTTGGCTGCCTGACGCGCTCGCGAAGCCAATAAACATTTTTTTATAATATTATTAGCGTCGGCTGGATTTTCTCTTAAAAAATCATTAAAAGCTTCAGCAAAAACAGTTTCAACAGCTGTTCGACCCTCGGGGTTGCCTAATTTACTTTTAGTTTGACCTTCAAATTGTGGATCCGGAACTTTAACACTAATAACTGCTGTTAATCCTTCACGAATATCATCACCGCTTAAATTATCTTCTTTATCTTTCAAAATCGCTTTTTCTCTGGCAATAGCATTAATGCTCCGCGTTAAGGCTGCTTTAAAACCAGACAAATGAGTACCGCCCTCAACCGTGAAAATATTATTAGCGAAAGTAAAAACACTTTCTTTGTATTCGTCAGTATATTGTAAAGCTACTTCAACTTTAATCCCCTCTGACTCTTTTTCAACGTAAAAAATGTTTTGTTGCTCTTTTTTATTATTATGATTTAAATGTTTAATATAGGAAATTAACCCACCTTCAAAATAAAAATTATATTCTTTAATTTCGTTTTGATTGCGTTCATCTCTGATTTTTATTTTAACGCCCTTGGTTAAATAAGCTTGCTGTCGTAAGTGAGTTAAAATAGTTTTAAAATTAAATTCTGTCGTTTTAAAAATAGTTTCATCTGGTTTAAAAATAACCGTTGTGCCATTTTCTGAAGTTTTGCCAATACTTTTAACTTTGGCTTGCGGTTTGCCAATTTTATATTCCTGAACATAAATTTTACCATCTCGACGAACTTCGGCCCGCAACCAAGTTGATAAAGCATTGACACAAGATATACCTACACCATGTAAACCGCCCGAAACTTTATAGGCGTTATTGTCAAACTTACCGCCAGCATGTAGTTTGGTCATGACTAATTCTAAGGCTGATTTTTTGGTTTGTGAATGAATATCAACTGGAATACCTCGACCATTATCACTAACACGAATTGCATTCTCGGGTAAAATTGCTACTTCAATAGAATCACAATAGCCCGCCATGGCTTCATCAATGGAATTGTCAACAGCTTCCCAAATTAAATGATGTAAACCTTCAATACCAGTCGAACCAATATACATCGCCGGACGTTTTCTAACTGGATCTAAGCCCTCCAATACAGTAATATCTTTGGCACGATAATCTGATTTTTTACTGATTTTATTTTCGGTTGATTGGTTTGACATTGTCGCTTCTTTGTTTGTTTTAGTCATATTAAAATATTCTCAATTATCTTTAAATTATAGCAATTTTTTAACTTAATTACAAGCCTTAAATCTAATTAAAAACAGACTTTGATTTTTTAGAATTAAGCCTGTTTTAAAAATAAAAATTTATTTTTTCCTAGTTTTAATTTTAGTTTCTGTTTTAGTTTTAATCTTGTCTTGTGGTTCTTGAGGTTTATCTAATTCAATTTTTACTCCACCAATCCAAGGCGCAACCAGATTATAAATCCAAGCACTCACGCCACCTAGAATAAAGCCACTTACCAAGCCAATGACAATCGCTAAAATGATTGTACTTAAAATCGACCAAACGGTAACTCCAGCCTGGCTAACCCAACTGAAACCAGAACCAATCACTGCTAGGATGATTAAAACTAAAATACCTACTAAATAAATTACCCCCAAAATTAGAGCGTAAATTTTGGCCGTAGATAAGGCGTTGATTTTTTTGATTTCTTGAATCATATTTTTTTGTTATTTATTTTTAAATTTTAAAATTAATTTTATTGTCGCCTCCACCACCGCTTCATCTTCTTTCCCCAATCCTTTTGCCAGAATAAAGCGATGAATAAGATAACGGCTAAAGCATACATATACCACGGCATAAAAGACATTAAGCAACCCACGGCACCAGCTAAAACACCCCAGGTGGTAGTTTCTTCGTCATCGTCGTTCTGAACTTCACTGGCTCGCGTGACAACCACACTTTTGGTAAGTTTTAAATAAGGACGTGGCGCTTGGGTTAAAATAATGTCGAGGGTGTCATCAAAGATGTCGGGATACTCAGGCGCTTGGGCTGACAAGATTAATTCCAAGGGTAAGTGGCCTGAATTGTAAAAAGTGTTAGCCTCGCCTTGATCGTTAGTCGTGACAATTGTTTGAGTTAAATAACCCATCTCGTCATCATCGTAAGTCAATCGTTCCATCTCTGGTGTGGGAATTAAATCTAAATGGATTTCAATGTTGGGTTGTTTTAATACGTCGCCATATTGATCAAATAAGGTGATACTAATGCGAGATCGTG